>JAGVJT010000055.1 GCA_020050955.1 Legionellales bacterium
GCAATCTATTAATATTAAAGTTGGCGATAAAGTTGCAGAAGGAGATCTTATTCTGACGTTATCCATCGCAGAAGATACTTCTTCTGTAGCACCTAAACCAGCGGAAGTTATCAAACCAGAAAAGTCTGTTGCATCACCAGAAAAAACACCGGTGGCTGAAGTTAAGAAGCAAGAAGAATCACCAGTCCAAATAGCTGCTTCTTTTTCTGAGCTGGCGGCAACGACAACAAGTGGTGTTTTTTCGGCAGGTCCTGCTGTGCGGCGTTTGGCTCGACAATTTGGTATTAACTTGGCAGATGTTCAAGGAACAGGACGAAAATCACGGATTGGTAAAAGTGATTTAGAGGAGTACATCAAAGAAAGACTTAAAAAAAGTCATACCTCATCAGGCATTTCGGTAGCGCCTGCACCTTCCATTGATTTTAGTCAGTTTGGGGCGATTGAACAAAAACCATTGAATAAAATTAAACGATTAACGGGTGTGAATGTTCATCGCTCTTGGGTAAGCATTCCTCATGTCACACAATTTGACGAAGCAGACATTACAGAACTTGAAGCATTCAGGCAGTCTGAAGGTAAAAAAGTGGCAGTGCAAGGTCATAAATTAACGTTGCTTGCTTTTGTCTGCAAAGTGGTGAGTAAAGCGCTTGCGGCTTTCCCATCGTTTAATGCGTCGCTTGATGTAACGGGTGAGAACCTTATTTACAAACAATATTGTAACATCGGTATTGCGGTAGAAACACCTAACGGGTTAGTTGTGCCTGTGATTCGAAATGTTAATGCGTTGTCTGTGAATGATATTGCAAAAGAAATGGCACGCTTAAGCACGAAAGCACGTGAAAAAGGCTTGATGCCGAATGATATGAATGGTGGTTGTTTTACCATATCAAGTTTAGGCGGTATTGGTGGAACAGCATTTACGCCGATTGTAAATAGCCCCGAAGTGGCCATTTTAGGATTATCTCGCTCATCGATAAAACCAATTTATGATGATGTGCATGGCGAGTTCGTGCCAAAATTGATGTTGCCGTTGTCATTGTCTTACGACCATCGTGTGATTGATGGTGCAGAGGCTGCTCGTTTTACGCGTTATATTGGTGATTGTCTGAGCGATATTCGACGAATTCTATTGTAATTATTAATTTAAATGATTGAGGCAACACATGACAAAACAAATAAAAACAGAAGTAGTTGTGATTGGTAGTGGTCCTGGTGGTTATACGGCAGCGTTTCGTGCAGCAGATTTAGGCAAACGTGTGGTTCTTATCGAAAAATTTAATACACTAGGTGGTGTGTGCTTAAATGTTGGTTGTATTCCATCAAAAGCGCTATTACATGTTGCAAAAGTTGTGGATGAAGCGCATGAGATGGACGCACTAGGGGTATCATTTGGCAAACCTCAATTTGATCGCGAAAAGCTTGTGACGTGGAAAAACAGCGTTATTAAAAAACTAACAGGCGGACTGAATGCATTAGCTAAACAACGTCAAGTGGAATGCATAACGGGTGTTGCGACGTTTGTATCACCGCACCAAGTGCAAGTCGAAACAAACGATGGTCTTGTTCAAGTTGAATTTGAGCATGCCATTATTGCAGCAGGCAGTGAATCAATTGCTTTACCCTTTATTCCGGAAGATAAGCGTATTTTTACATCCACAGGAGCATTAGAGCTTGCTGATATCAAAGGAAATCTGTTGGTATTAGGTGGTGGTATTATTGGACTAGAAATGGCGACAGTTTATGCTTCACTCGGTGTTGAGGTAACGGTTGTTGAGTTTATGGATCAGCTGATTCCAGGGGCTGATTTAGATCTTGTGCAAGTGCTTCAAAAGCGCTTGAAAAAACAAGGTGTCCAATCGTGGCTAAAAACAAAAGTGACAGCAGTTGAAGCGAAAAATGATGGTATTTATGTGTCCATGGAAGGTGAGCATGCGACTGACAAACCATTGTGCTTCCAACAGGTATTAGTTGCGGTTGGACGTAAGCCTAATAGTCATCATTTGAATTTAGATAAAGCTGGTGTGGCAGTGAGTGAGCGTGGTTTTATTACGGTTGATAAACAAATGCGTACTAATGTTTCACATATTTTTGCCATTGGTGATATTGTTGGGCAACCGATGCTTGCACATAAAGCTATTCCTGAAGGTAAAGTTGCAGCAGAAGTGATTGCAGGAATGAAACATTATTTTGATCCTAAGTGCATTGCAAGTGTGGCTTATACAAATCCTGAAATCGCATGGGTTGGTCTAACCGAAAAAGATGCTAAAGCACAAAATGTTGCTTATGAAAAAGCTGTGTTCCCGTGGGCTGCAAGTGGTCGTGCGCTTAGTATGGGACGCGAAGAAGGTATGACAAAATTGTTATTTTGTTCAACCACAAAACGCATTTTAGGTGCAGGTATCGTGGGTATCAATGCAGGCGATTTAATTGCCGAAATGGCATTGGCTATTGAAATGATGTGTGATGTTGAAGACATTGCTTTAACTATTCACCCACATCCGACCTTGTCTGAAACCATGGCACAAGCTGCAGAGATTTTTGAAGGAACAATCACTGATTTGTATTTGCCTAAAAAGAAAAAAGATAAATAAACATTGCTGATGTTGCTTAGACGTGGAAAAATGAGGGAATGTCTAGGCAACAACTTCATCTTCACGTTGTGTTCACTCATGAATAGCAAGTTGTCGTCTGCGTTATTGATATGGAAATTATCGACAGCAAAGGAGAGGCAATATGCTAAATCAAAAAAAAATTTATGCAGTGCTCATGACGTCATGTTTGACGTTTGACTTATATGCCGCAACAGCCGCGGATCAATTTATTCCACAACAAACACTCACGAATTTATCACCATGGGTGATGACAGTCGGCTTAGGTCCTGTGTGGGAAAATGCAGGTGCAACGCAAACGTTCTATGTTCAACCGAATATTGAAAAAACATATGCCGCGAATCGTCCAACGAACACGTTATTCAATGGTGAATTTTTTATTGGTCTTCACCGGACATTGCGTGAACATTGGTTAGGTGAGTTAGGGCTTGCAGTGGCTGCGACTAGTCGTGCGAGCTTAACGGGAACGATCTGGGACGATGCAGATCAAGAATTTGATAATTATACTTACACATACCATGTTCAGGACACACGTCTTGCCGTAAAAGGTAAATTAATTCGAGAAACGTCATTTCATGCTTTGCAAGCATACCTCAGTGCAAGCTTTGGCGTTGGATTTAACCAGGCGGGTGGTTATAGCTCGACACCTCTTATTTTCCAAGCGATTCCTGCACCTAATTTTTCATCGAATACAACAACAACCTTTGCTTATACGTTAGGAGCTGGTGTGCAACGAGCATTTAATGATCATTGGCAAGGCGGCATTGGTTATGAATTTGCCGATTGGGGGAAAAGCCAGTTAGGGCGTGCACCTGGTCAAACATTAGGGACAGGTTTGACTCTTAATCACCTTTATACGAATGGTTTAATGATTCAGTTAAGCTACTTATCCTAAAGGAGCGCGAAGTGGTTAAAAAAATGCATGCAATGCTTGGTGTTAGTTCGCTTTTTATCACGATGGTCTCCTACGGACAGACGCCTATTTTTGATGTTTATCCATTAGCAGGATCAGGTCCAGCACTTAGTTTGGGTTCTGGTGAGCATGCAAATTTAGCCTATGTTGTGACTAATTTATCAAAACGAGCGCATGCAATTAGTTATCAAAATAAAAGTGGTTTTTCTCAAACCACGACCTCATCGGTGAATGGCATGCCAAATTGTGCTAGTTCGACTGTTTTACAGCCTAAAACCTCTTGCCTTCTTAGTATATTAGTCGTTGCAAATGAAATAAAGCAGGCGGAAAGCATGTATTCTGGACCTGTGGTTTGTGCTGATGGTGGTCAATTTTTGTGTGTGCAGCCAAGTTTGAGTAATGCTCTTAGAATCCGTATTACGGATGAAGGAGCAACACAACTTTTATCTAGTGTGAGCTCATTAGCATTATCTGTGAATGATCGTACATTGAACACGGCGTTAACAGGGCATGCTCGTTCAGTGACGATTAGTAACTCGACCAGTACTGCATTTACTAATGTCATTTATTCGTTTGAACCGGCTTTACCAACAGATGCAAGTGTTGCATTCGCACCATCAACATCAGCATGTGAGACATTAAATCCTGGTGATTCTTGTACGATCACAATTACACCTGGAGCAACATCCGCATCAAGTTTCTTGATTGTTCAATCAGCATCAACAGCAGCTGTGACTTGGATACCTGTTCATATTTTAACGTATGGTTCTGTCTATCAAGGTGGTTATCTGTTCTCAATGGACGACACAACAGCATCAACAGGAAGTGTTGGTGGAAAAGTATTATCATTGAGCGATCAAGCATTGACGTGGCCATTGGGTATTGTTTGGAGTGCTAACGGAAACGCTTTTCCGAAAGATTACGCAACGTGTGTTGCGACCTGTGATAACGTTGTTTATCCATTTTCAGGCGGAACGCCTCCTACGAGTAACACGGATGGCTCGTCGAATAATGCACTAATTGTAGATTTTTATAACAATTATTATAACAGTCAAGGTAGTACTGGCGAACCAGCTGGTTCTTGTAATAATAGTTTTCCTCCAACGTGTCCGCCGCCAGATTACCCTAACCCAACATTAATCGATGAGCCCGTTCCAACATCTACTTATGCCGCAGGATTATGCACAGAAACGATTGCAAGTTATTCAGATTGGTATTTACCGGCTATTTGTGAAATGGGGTATAACATCTTGGGTGGGCCTAATAACAGTGGATGTGGTTATCAACACACGCCATTGATGCAAAATATTCAATCTAATTTATTGAATCATCAGATTATTACGCTTAATGGCTTGTATTGGAGCTCGACACAATGCAGTGATAGTAGCATCTGCAGCATTACCCTTGATGCTTGGTATCAATTTTTTGATTCGGCAAGTGGTTCATTTGTGAATCAGAATTTTGATAACAAAAAAGATCCAAGCGGTGTGCGTTGTGTGCGGGCATTAACACAACCTTAGCAATTGTGAATAGAAGACCGCTCTAAAATATCTTAATAAGCTCGCACTGAAGATTATTATTGATTATGATTAATGATTCGTTGTTCTCAGGGTATGAGTTTGCATGCGGGTTAAAAAATTATGGTTTTTGTGGTTTGTGTTACTTCTTTCTGGTTGCGTGACGCCACCACCGCGCGACATTAATAATATCTGTAATGTATTTAGACAATATCCTCAGTGGTATCACGATGCCAAGGATGTTGAGCGTCGTTGGCGTGTTCCTGTGCATGTGCAAATGGCAATCATGCATCAAGAGTCAAAGTTTGAGGCTCGCGCGAAGCCGCCACGAACTAAATTATTTTGGTTTATTCCTTGGAAGCGTCCCTCGACGGCGTATGGATATGCTCAGGCTTTAGATGGCACATGGGCATTGTATAAAAAAACAAACGGTGGGTTATTCTCATCGCGTGATAAATTTGCAGATGGTGTCGATTTTATGGGGTGGTATGCGAATCAAGCTGCACGTCGTGCGGGTATTTCGCGTAAAGATGCGTATTCGCTTTATTTGGCTTATCACGAAGGTGTGGGAGGCTACATGAACAAAACATACTTACGTAAACCATGGTTAATACAAGTTGCACACAAAGTCCAAGCACGTTCACAACTCTATCAAGCGCAACTTGCGCGCTGTCGTGGTGCTTTAGATAATTCGTGGTATCGTCGATGGTTTTAATGATTAATAAGTTATACCTTATCTGTGTGGAGAATGAATA
>JAGVJT010000053.1 GCA_020050955.1 Legionellales bacterium
CATTGAAAATGGGCAAATGTTACAAGCAAAAGGGCGTCTGTATCGCGTGGATGATTTGTTAGCCACTGATTCAGAACATGTAAGCTCATTTCACCATGGTTCGTTCATGACCTTATATTTATCGCCCAAAGATTATCATCGTGTTCACATGCCGATGGACGCTGTTCTTAAGGAAGTTGTGTATGTTCCTGGCGCATTGTTTTCTGTTCAACCCGCAACAACACGTATGATTCCAAGGCTTTTTGCACGAAATGAGCGTTTAGTTGTTTTCTTCGAAACACGTGCAGGGCGCATGGCTATGGTGCTTGTGGGAGCGACGATTGTTGGTGCGATTGGAACATCGTGGCAAGGAGAGATTTTGCGTCAGAAATCTTTAAAAAAATGGGTGTATGATGAGCATCAAACAGATATCAATACCTTATTCAAGCAAGCCGATGAAATGGGATATTTCAAATTAGGCTCGACGGTCATTTTATTATTTGAAGATACGGCGACACTTCAGTGGATTACGTCCCTTCAAGCAGGTAGTTCGATTAAAATGGGTCAAAAAATAGCCTCATTGCCATAAAATTATTGACATAATTTGTTTTTTATATACAATGTGCAACGAAATTTAACATAACGGAGTTTATGATGCCTTCTATGAGCTATGGTTTTTTTGGTAACAATTCAGCAGAAAATGCGACAAACACGCAGTCTAAATTTGAGTTTCATCCATTTCTTCATGCGTTCAGACAAACGATTAATGGTGCATTAGGTTATGCAACAGCATCATGGTATGGCATGGGAGCTGCGGCGGCATCGGTTGGTGGATTAGGGACCATGATTGCTGCGTCAGTACTAGGTGCGGTTGTCTTGGCGATACCTTATGCCTTATTAGATAATGCATTGGCTTATGGTGTTAAGCATGCTCAAGCAACAAATCATCATTTTATGGCGTTGATAATGCAAGCACTGAAAATTGCGTTGAATATTGGTTATGTTGTTGGATCAGCGATGCTAGGTGCATCTCTGTTGGGATTGGCTGCAGGTCCATTTGGCCTTTGCGCGTTAGCAGGCCTGTACACTGGCACAGTTGTTGCTGGTGCACTGTTCGCTTTTGCTGCTGTTGCTTTGATTGGTTTAGCGTTGGCTGGTATCGTAAAATCGAATGATTTAACACCACCAGGAGCGTCGAACGACAATCCAGCTGAAAACACTGAAAGAACATTTGGTTTTTCGATGTAAGCACACGCTAAAAACAGAGTGAGGTTGTCTCGCTCTGTTTTTTATCATAATGAAAAACATAAGTTCATCGACACTACTTCAATTTTCAGGAACATGATGACATCTAAGACAACAGCGCCGCGTAAGTGGTCGTTATTTCATGCATCACTCGATATTAAATTTAATCATCATCCTGTTGGTGTGGCTTGCGGGACTGGCGTGTTGGGTATGATGGGATATTTTGCTGCACCATTGTATGGCTTAAGTCATGCGTCGATGGTTGTTGGTGGTATTGGCCCGTTATTGATTGCGACGATGCTTGGTGCTGCTATTTTGACGGTTCCTTATCTTCTTTTAGATAATCTTGTTTCTTATGGTATTCGTTATGCAGAAATACGTGAGTCACCCTGGCTCCGTTGGTCATTGAAAGCATTAGACGTCGCTTTAATGATTCTTTTTACAGTTAGTTCGGCCATGCTTGGTGCAAGTTTATTAGGATTAACCGTGAATGCGTTTGGTGCGTGCGCATTTGCAGGTATTGTCACCAGCATTGTGTTGAGCATTGCGCTTTTTGGTGGTGCACAGCTTCTATCTTTGGGATCATCTATCGATTTATCAACGATGTTTACGAGTATGAGCCCATCATTTGCTCACCATGCAACTCAAGTGCCTAGCGATTCTTTGTGTCATTTTTCTTTGTAGATGATTGCGTGTTCTAATATCAGTCGACTTGAAAAAGAATTTTTGAGAAAATCTAGCTTCTTTTTGCGCTCGGTGGTAGGATCTCGCCGCCCATGAAAAACATACTTCACGTCTATAAAACATTCTTAAGCGACACTTTTGGTGGCGTTGAGCAGGTTATCGCGCAAATTGCGATGACAGACCAACAGATGAAGTTTGAGCATACGGTCGTTTCTCTTTCTAAAACAGCGTACATTGCCAATGAGAATGCTTTTGGTATTCGTAATTTGCGTTATCAGGAAAACATCAATATCGCATCTAATGCTATTTCGTATTCATTGTTGCGTGATTTTGGAAAAATAGCCAACGAGTATGATTTAATTCATTATCATTTTCCTTGGCCGTTTGCGGATGTGTTGCACACGTTATGGCGTGTTAAAAAGCCGTCGGTGTTGACGTATCATTCGGATATTGTTCGACAAAAAAATATGCTGCGCTTATATCGACCGTTAATGAATCGGTTTTTACACGCCATGGATCACATTGTCGCAACATCGCCGAATTATTTGGCAACGAGCGAGACACTTCAAGCGCATCAACATAAAGTGAGCGTCATTCCGATTGGACTTAATAAAGCGCGGTATCCTGTGGCGCATGAAGAGAAAAAATCTTATTGGCGTGAGCGTTTTGGTGAGCGGTTTTTCTTATTTGTAGGCGTGATGCGTTACTACAAAGGGTTACATATTTTATTGGATGCTCTTGAAAATACCACTTTTCCTGTCGTTTTAATAGGGACGGGGCCGATTGAAGCAGAATTAAAAGCACGTGCACAAGAATTGAAGTTAACGAATTTGTATTTTTTAGGAGAATTATCAGATGAAGATAAAGTCGCCTTGCTGGAATTATGTTCTTGTGTCATTTTTCCTTCTCATTTACGTTCGGAAGCATTTGGGGTGTCATTATTAGAAGGGGCAATGTTTGGTAAGGCGTTGATTTCTTCGGAGATTGGCACGGGCACAAGTTATATTAATATTCATGAAAAAACAGGGCTAGTGGTGCCACCTAATCATCCGCAAGCTTTTCGTGAAGCAATGACATTTATGTGGAATAATCCTAAAGAAAGCATAAAAATGGGGCAACAAGCAGAAGCACGATATTGGGAGTGTTTCACAGGGCATCAAATGGTGTCGGCGTATGAGCAATTATACATTGATGTGATGTCTCGTTAATTCAAGCAGGATGTAACCGTTGGCGTTATCATGGCCATGTATGTAAGCGAGATTCGGTTTGATGTGTCGGTTCGTTTGTTTCACAGGCATGCCATGGAAACAAACGCTGTCAATTTATAAGAGGATGAGTTTTATGCATATTATTCCAACGATATTGTGCGGTGGTGCTGGATCACGATTATGGCCTGTGTCCAGGGCTTTACATCCCAAGCCATTTATTCGATTGACAGATGGTCAAAGTTTATTGCAAAAAGCATTTGTTCGTGGTTTAAATATTGACAATGTTAGTGAAATTTTAACGGTTACCAATAGTGAACTTGTCTTTAAGATTAATGATGAATACACCGAAGTGAATCATCAACAGATGAGAACTAGCTATATCCTTGAGCCGTTTGGACGCAACACGGCAGGTGCTATTGCTATTGCCGCACGTCAAGTCGCACAAATGTATGGCAATGATGCGGTGATGTTAATTCTTGCGGCCGATCACCTTATTGAGTCACAAGAAGCATTTCAAGACGCGGTGGGACGGGCTGTTTTATTAGCACAAGCAGGCTCGCTTGTGACCTTTGGCATCCAACCTGAGCGCGCAGAAACAGGTTATGGTTACATTGAAGTCAATGCATTGGCGCCTATTTCATTAGGCCATGATGATGCTCATCCAACAGGCTTTCGAATTGAGCGGTTTGTTGAAAAACCAAATCTTGCATGTGCAGAAGCTTATGTTGAATCAGGAAACTATCTCTGGAATTCCGGGATGTTCTGTTTTACCGCAGGACGTGTGCTTGAATATATGGCAACGGTTTGTCCTCACGTTTCAACGGCCGCAGATGCTTGTTTTCAGGCGATTAGTCATTCAGGTAATCAGACACGCTTACACCTTGAGTCAACTTCATTTAGCCAGATGCCTGATGTGTCATTTGATTATGCTGTCATGGAGCCATTATCGTTACAACAAGGTGTGACACCAACGGTTGCAGTTGTGCCTTGTTCCATGGGATGGAATGACATTGGTTCATGGGGTGCGTTAGGTGATTTATCTGAGCCTGATACACAAGGTAACCGTGTGGTTGGCGAAGTGATGCTGAAAGACACAGCGAATTGCACTATTCATAGTCATGACAGGTTGGTAGGAGCGGTTGGGATTGATAATCTTGTGATTGTTGATACGCCTGATGCACTATTGGTAGCGAATCGTGATGCGGTGCAAGATGTGAAGCATTTGTATGAAGGTTTAAAGGCGCAAGGTCATCAAGTGCATAAATTGCATCGAACGGTGCATCGTCCATGGGGAACCTACACCATTTTGGAAGAGGGTGAACGCTTTAAGATTAAGCGCATTGAAGTGAAGCCTGGTGCAAGTTTGAGCTTGCAAATGCACCATCATCGGAGTGAGCATTGGATTGTGGTGCAGGGTATGGCAAAAGTGGTGAATGGCGAGCAAGTTTTTTTAGTCGGCATAAATGAATCGACGTACATTCCTGCAGGAAATAAGCATCGATTAGAAAATCCAGGGTTATTACCGTTGGTGATGATTGAAGTTCAAAGCGGCGAATATCTTGGCGAAGATGATATTGTTCGATTTGAAGACAACTATGGTCGTGTCGAGGTATCGGTTTAATCATGACAAACTTCAAAAACGCATTATGGCGTTATCGCAGCTTCATTTTAAGTTCTATTTTGAATGAATTTAAAATTCGGTTTGCGCGTAGTCGCTTGGGCGGCTTTTGGATGATTGTGCAGCCATTGTCTCAAGTTGTTATTTATGCGCTTATTTTATCCACAGTCATGGCTGCAAAACTTCCTCATGTCGATAGTCGCTATGCGTATGCGTTATACCTGATGAGCGGAACGCTCGCGTGGAGCTTATTTAATGAAATTGTGACACGATGCTTGACGTTATTTATTGATCAAGCGAATCTGTTAAAAAAAATGCAATTTCCTCGTGTGACGTTACCAACCATTGTCATTGGTTCTGCACTGTTAAATAACCTGATGTTGTTTGTGGCGATTCTCGTTATTTTTTCATTGCTAGGGGATTATCCTTCGTTATCATTGTTATGGTTAATTGGATTAACGGGGTTGAATGTTATTTTGGCGGTTGGAATAGGCTTAATTTTAGGTGTGGTTAATGTGTTTATTCGTGATTTGACGCATATTGTGCCTATTTTGTTGCAGCTTTTCTTTTGGGCAACGCCGATTGTGTACCCTGTGACGATTATCCCAGAAAAATTTCAACATTTATTGCAATTAAACCCGCTTTATCCTGTGGTTCAGGGGTATCACGAGCTTATTTTGTCCCATCAGATGCCTGCTTTGCATACGCTTATTCCTGTCAGTCTATTATCATGCGCGCTACTTTGTGTGAGTTTTTTTATGTTCCGTCGCGCAAGCCCTGAGATGGTGGACGTGCTATGAGTTTATTGCGTGTTAACAATCTTGGAAAATCTTATCGTCTCTATGCTTCTGAATGGTTGCGTGTTGCGCGCTGGTTTGGTTTTCCTTTTGGACCGAAAAAAGAAAAATGGATTTTACGCCACATTGATTTTTCCATTGAGAAAGGCGAGGCCGTTGGCTTAGTTGGTCAAAACGGAGCGGGGAAAAGTACGCTTTTAAAAATGATTACGGGCACGCTTCAACCGACAGAGGGATCTATCACCATCGATGGGCGTGTGGCAGCAATTTTAGAGTTAGGCATGGGGTTTAGTTCGGAATTAACCGGGCGACAAAATGTGCGGCATGCTGCAGGGTTAATGGGATTTAACGACGAAGAAATTCAATCATTCATGCCCGAAGTTGAAGCCTTTGCTGAAATCGGGACTTATTTTGATCAACCGATGCGAACATACAGCAGCGGTATGCAAGTGCGTGTGGCATTTGCATTAGCAACAGCAAGACGGCCTGACTTACTTATCATTGATGAAGCATTATCGGTTGGCGATGCGTATTTTCAGCATAAATGTTTTCATCGCATCCGAACGTTTCAAGAGCAAGGTACAACGTTATTACTCGTCTCGCATGACAAACATGCGATTCAAGGATTGTGTACACGTGCATTGTTGTTACAACATGGTCGAGTTGTGAAGGATGGTCGTCCTGAAGAAGTGTTTGACTATTATGGTGCATTGATTGCTGAAAAAGAGAATACAACTATCTCTGTGACAACATTAGACAATGGCCAATCACAAACCGTGTCTGGCACAGGGCATGCGGGTGTGCAATCGATTGCATTGTACAATCATAAAGGTCAGCA
>JAGVJT010000005.1 GCA_020050955.1 Legionellales bacterium
GTACGCCACCTATGATGGTTGCGGCTTCGTCTGATGCACTTCATCTTGATTGGCGTGATACGAGTATATCGCCACAGAAAGATTTTTACGGGTATGCGAACGGTGCTTGGCAAAAGAAAAACCCTATTCCATCGCACTATTCAAGTTGGAGCTCCTTTTCCAGTTTGCGTGATGAAACACAAAAAGTTATTCGCCAGATGCTTGAAAAATACTCGACTAATCAACAGATTAAACCAGGTAGTTTGGAGAAAAAAGTAGGTGATTTTTATTTCAGTGGTATGGACGCTCAATCGATTAATCGTTTGCGTGCAAAGCCTCTTCAACCTGAGTTTGAGCGTATTGAAGCTTTGCAAAATTTAAACGATTTAGAACAGGAAATTGCTCACCTTCATTTGATTGGTGTGAATGCACTCTTTGGCTTTGGAAACATGCAAGATTTTAAAGATAGCCAATCGATGATTGGTTATGTTGTACAAGATGGTTTGAGCTTGCCTGACAGAGATTATTATTTAAAACAAGACGTGCGCTTTCAATCCATTCGAACCGCATTTAAAGCGTATATGTCCAATGTTTTTCAATTGTTAGGCGATACGAAAGATGATGCTCAGCGCGAAGCAGATGTAGTGATGCGCATTGAAACGCTATTGGCAGAAGCATCAAAGCCTCAAGAAGAATTGCGTGATCCTAATGCAATTTATCATATGATGAGTATCACGGCATTCAATAACATGACGCCTCATTTCTCATGGACTCGTTATTTAAAGGCTCTCGGTTTGAGTGATGTGAAGCAGTTAAACCTTGCAACCCCAGATTTTATTCAAGTGCTTGATAAAGAGTTACAAACTATTTCATTAAATGATTGGAAAGTGTATTTACGATGGCAATTGATTGATGCTTTTTCACCTTATTTGTCTGATGATTTTGTAAATGAGCATTTTCGGATGCAACAAGTGCTAACGGGTGCAAAAACCTTGCGCGCACGTTGGCAGCGTGTGGTAACGACAGAAGATGATGTGCTTGGTTTTGCGATTGGTAAGTTGTATGTCGAGCAACATGTTTCCAAAGCGACTTTGCCTGAAATATTAAGCATTATGCAAGGCATTCATCGCGTTTTAGAAAAAGATTTGTCAACACTTGAGTGGATGGAACCCGCAACGCGTAAAGCCGCATTGAAGAAGCTTGCACTTTTAGAGGAGCGTGTAGGTGGCCCGAGCACCTGGTGGGATTATTCTTCATTAACCATCGATCGTGGTCCTTATGTTTTGAATGTGCTGCGCGGTAATGTGTTCGTGGCAAAAAGGCATCTTAATAAAATTGGGAAACCAGTTGACCGCGCTGATTGGGAAATGACGCCACAAACTGTGAATGCGTATTACGATCCATCCATGAATAACATCAATATTCCTTTTGGTATTTTACAACCACCATTTTTTGATCCTGATGCACCTATGGCCGTGAATTATGGTGCGATAGGCTCTGTGATTGGACATGAAATTACACATGGCTTTGATGATCAAGGTGCGAAATTTGATGGTCATGGTAATGTCGTAGATTGGTGGACGGCAACAGATTTGAAAAAATTTCAAAGTGCGACGGCATGCATTGCTGATCAATTTTCTCAATTTCGGACAGATGATGGTTTGGTCATGAAAGGCCCTCTCGTCGTAGGAGAGGCAACGGCTGATTTAGGCGGTTTAACGCTTGCTTACCGTGCTTTTCATGCTTCATCTGCTTATAAGAATGCTAAAGTCGTGAATGGCTTGACGCCTGATCAACAATTCTTTTTAGGCTTTGCACATGTATGGGCGAATAACATACGTCCAGAACAAGCACGTCTTTTAGTTATTACCGACCCTCATCCTTTAGCTGTTTATCGTGTGAATGGCACGTTAACGAACATGAGCGCGTTTCAAAAGGCGTTTAGTCTTTCAGATGAAGAGATGCATCATCCACGTTGTGTGATTTGGTAGAGGACTGAGTAAGAATCATGTGTCGGCATTGATTCATGTCTTAATTTAAAAATGCCGTCATGACTGATGGTATCTTTTTAGGCACTATTCAGCCTCGTGAAACTTCGCATTAATGAGCGTGACCAATGCGTCGGTCATGCTTTCTTCGTCTGGGCCATCTGCACTTAATATAATCTCTGTCCCTTGACTTGCTGCAAGGGTCATAACACTCATGATGCTTTTTCCATTGATGGTTTTTGTCCCTTTCATGACGTTGAGCTGACTTTGAAATTTATTGGCGGTAGATACGAATTTGGCAGATGCTCGTGCATGAAGGCCAAGCTTATTGATGATTGTAATGGTTGTTTTAATCATATTAAAACCTACATCAAGGTGTTTCATGTAACGTCACATTTCATGACGTCACATGATTCGAGGGTAAACTATTCGCGGTGATCGTTAATCTTTTCTTTATGTTTGATTAATTGTCGATCTAGTTTGTCAACTAACTCATCAATTGCAGCGTACATATCATTCGATGTTGCGCTGGCATGAATTTCGCCTTTTACAATTAATAATGTTGCTTCTGCAATGTGATCAAGCTTTTCCACATTGAAAACGACATGGATAGATTTAA
>JAGVJT010000079.1 GCA_020050955.1 Legionellales bacterium
GATATGTGCGGTGGATTTAGCGTTTTAAAAGATGTACTAAAAACATCTGTTTATGCACTTGCACGCTATCGTAATGCATGTCACCTGGTTATTCCTGAACGAGTGCTTAGTCGCGCACCTTCTGCTGAATTAGCGCCTAATCAAACTGATCAAGATACTTTGCCAAATTATGAAGTATTAGATGCTATCATCATGCATTACATGGAAGAAAAATTAACCATCGAAAGCATTGTTGCTTTGGGGTATGACCATACGATGGTCGAACACATCATTCGGCTCATTAAACGTAATGAATATAAACGTCGTCAATCAGCGCCAGGGGTTAAAGTATCCACATGTGCTTTTGGACGAGATTGGCGTTACCCCATCACATCAAAGTTCAATCAATGAACATCTCGTCCAGGAAATAAATTCACCCACATTTAGAGGGAACGGATTGATAACCCTCTTTATAAAAATGCATGATTTTACAGCTCATTTGAGATTTTATTGCTTGCAAAATTAGGCCAAATCGCTAACATGGAGGAATCATTCAGTACCCATCAAGGAACACGATGCGATCTGCTTTTTTTTCTTCCTTACTGCTAGCTATGTCACCGGTTACACATGCTGCAACCCCTATTGATGGATGGTATAGCAGTCTTTTTGGCGGTTACATGTATCTACCTAATAATGTCGATACTACGCACAACGCCATCACATACACAAACGTTGGTTATCAAACCGGGTATAATGCCGGCGGCAATTTTGGTTACAAAAGTAACCCCATGCGCTACGAAGCAGAATTGACCTATTTTAACGCTAACATAAACTACTTTAGCGAAAACAACGTTCGTCAAAATAACGCCGGCAACTACAACAACGGTATTCTTGGTATGGCCAATATTTATTATGACTTTCCAGGATTCATTGCACCAAGTTTAGAGCCTTTTTTAGGCATCGGTATCGGCTATGCTTGGTTAAATGTTCAGCTTAATAATTTGTCATCTGGCACAGATTACCGCATCACAAGCAGCGCGTTTGCTTACCAAGCCACAGCAGGAGTCACCTATAATTTTGCGGAAAACTACGCCGCAAACATTAGTTATCGCTACCTTGCAACGCCTCGTGTTTTTGACTTAGGTCATATGTTTCAAACAAATTTTGCAAATGTTGGCATAACATACCGTTTTGATGATGCAAAATACAAATAAGTAAGGATAGCTTATGAATCGTTTGCGCCCTATTTTTTCCGCTGGTCTTTTAACATTAAGTGGCTCGCTCTACGCTTTATCACCCTACCCTGGTCTTTATGTCGGCGGGATATTTGGTGGAACATACGAGCCTGATTTAAAATTTACCGGCACAAATCCTGCTACTAATCAACCCGTTAGCTCAACGCTTGGTTTTGAAGCTTTAATCAATGCCGGTTTTCAAATTGGTTATCGCTTTTGCGATCGTTACCGCTTAGAAGCAGAGCTTCTTTACAATAAAAACCCGTACAGCTTTTTACGCATCGGTGATACAACAGTCCACAGTCCTGATACAAGCACAGGTCTACGCATTGATGGCAACACCACCGAGGGTTTTGGCTTTATTAATGGTTATTATGACTTTTTAGGTGATGGCACATCCGATGTTGTGCCCTACGTTGGAATAGGTGCAGGGTATGCATATGTCCATAATGTGGTGAAATTTTATTATAATGAGGAACTCCTTAACGGCAGTCATTCTGTCAACAGCACACGCCCCGCAGGGCAAGCGATTGTTGGTGTGAGTTATTTTCTTGATGACTTTATGTCATTTGCTATCGATGCACGGTATTACGCTACCGCAACAGAGAAAATTACAAACCGTCTCAATCAAGCCTATAATACACATGTTCAAATTGCTTCGATTAATCTTTTATTTAATGGAGCATTAGAGCTTGGCTAAGTCTCATGTTATTTCAAAACAAATTTTTCCTTCTCTTTTATCTGCAGATAGTATGTCTCTTGGCGATGAAATCGAGATGCTCATAGCCGAAGGTATCCAAACAGTGCATCTTGATGTCATGGACAATCACTACGTCCCTAATCTCACGTTTGGGCCTTCTATTGCACGTGATATTCGACGTCGCTTTCCTACATTAGAGATTGATACACACCTCATGGTAACGCCTGTTGATACACTTATCGACGCATTTGCAAAATCAGGCGTCAATCGCATCAGCATTCATCCTGATGCCACCATCCATTTGGATAGAAGCTTATCACTCATTCGTGCTCATGGCTGTCAAGCGGGTCTTGTCTTTAACCCGACAACATCCATCGATGTACTAACATGGTGCCATCATCATCTTGATTTTGTGTTAATCATGACAGTAAATCCTGGGTTTGGTGGTCAAGTTTTATTGTCAAACATCATTCCTAAAATAAAACAGATCCATGACACCTATCCTGCATTGCGCTTGTGTGTGGACGGAGGAATTACCGTCGATAACATTGCTCAGTTAGCCAATGCCGGAGCCAGCGAATTTGTCGTTGGTTCAGGCTTATTTAGTGAAAAGAACTATGGCAAAACACTGACATTATTTAATCAAATACTTCACTCATAACTTAAGTACACGATGACATTCATACGTTTAATTTATTTAGGATTTTATTTACTTGTTTCAACGCTGTCATATGCTGATCAAGCCTATCTCAACCGCTTTAACGCTTACCAAGCTTGGAGCAATCAACTACCCACAACACCAAACCCAGCATTTCTTACATTTATTAGTCAAAAGGCTCCTCTTTCACAAAAGCTCCGAGAACAATGGCTCTACGCTTTGGCACAACAACAACATTGGGATACCTACCTTAACTATTACCAACCATCGAATGATTCAAGCTTAGTATGCTATAAAAATTTTGCATTATATCAGCAAGGTCAACAAAATATTGCCATTGCAAACAGTAAAAAACAATGGTTAACCGGTGACTCATTACCACCGGCATGTGATAAATTATTTATACTCATGATCAATGAAAACATATTTGATAACGAACTCATTACGAAACGAATTAAACTTGCATTAGAAAAACGAAACGCGCCACTCGCCAGTTATCTATTGCGAAAAATTAAGCACACCACAACAAATCATGACGAAAAAACATTCGAGATCATCCAACAAAATCCAACGCGTATCACACAATTGAAAACCGGTGGTTTAAACAGTGATTTTTATCTGTACGGGTTAAAACGCCTACTATCACGTAACCTTGATCATGCTACGCGATTATGGCAACAAGCACAGCAACAAGGTCTTTTGAATGAAAAACAACAGCAAGATTTTTTAGCACAAATCGCGATTCAAAAAGCCGTTCGTGATCAACAAGATGCATCGACATGGCTTCAAAAAATTAAACCATTTTATATGAATGAAACACTGCTTGAGTGGAAAATTCGATTCGCTTTAAAAAATCGACGCTGGGCAAATGTTGAGTCATTAATCAAGCAATCGACTAACCGAAACAGTGCATGCTGGCAATATTGGTTGGCGCGCGCACTCGATGCACAAGGCAAGCATGCAGATGCTGTTGTCATTTACCAAACGCTTGCAAAAACAAGACAATACTACGGCTTTTTAGCCAGCAATCGATTAAACATGCCTTTTCAATTTGCCCATGAAAACATGACTATTGATAAAAAAACACTTGATGTTTATAAACCCATCACCAATGACATTAAAAAACTCTATCAATCTAAACAAACGCTAGCCGCATCAAAATTAACAAATAACTTTTTTAGTGAATTGCCTAAAAATGAAAAAATTGCATTTATTAATTGGCTCGAACACGATTTGCACTGGGTGGGAAAAGCTGTTTATTTAAGTAATCATGAGGATTTAACCAACCAATTAACATTACGATTTCCTCTTGCTTATCAACAAGATATCAAACAACAAAGCACGCATTACCATGTCCCGGAAGCACTTGTTTATGCTATTATCCGTCAAGAAAGTGCTTTTCGCGAAGACGTCATTTCCTTTGCTGGCGCTCATGGACTGATGCAACTTATGCCGTCAACTGCGAAATGGATATCTAAATTACATCACATCCCTTATCAAGATAAAAAACAGCTGTTTACTTCGTTTAAAAACATTCATCTTGGTGTTGCTTATTTACAACAATTAGCAAAACACTTTCATAACCACCCACTTTTTATGGTTGCGGCTTACAATGCAGGTCCGAAGCAAGTAAATCATTGGTTACAAAGTCAACCACACGAACAAAGCGATATTTGGATTGAAACGATACCTTACTATGAAACAAGAAATTATCTCAAAAGCGTTATGTCTTTTTACCTTGTTTATCAATATCGATTGGGACAAAAGCCTTCTTTGAGCGATTTTACCAAGCATTGAGTAAAAAAATCGCGACATCATCTGCCCGAGAAATCTTTTATGTTAATGATTATGCAACAACGGAGAGATCTCTCGCTACACTCGAGATGACGTCATAATACCTTATATCGTAAAACAAGCATCTGTTAACATAACATGCTAAAATAAGCATTTCATCGCTCTTATCATTTTTTAAAAAACGATAATGTTAAAACCGAGGCACCTTATGACTCATACAGGCACAGTAAAGCGATTTAATAAAATAAAAGGTTATGGTTTTATCGAAGCGGATGCAAATCAACAAGAAGTGTTCGTTCACTTTTCTGATGTTGATGCATCAGGCTACAAAGAATTGCATATTGGCGATCGCGTCTCTTACCACCTAAATCAAGGTGAACGCGGTGAGTTTGCAACA
>JAGVJT010000095.1 GCA_020050955.1 Legionellales bacterium
ATGCCTCCGCCAAATGGCGCACGAAAGACCAATGGACAGTGTAATCTTCCTCGCGTACGATTACGCATGCGTGCCGCGTGCGAAATAATTTGATTCATGGCAGGATAAATAAACCCCATGAATTGAAATTCAGCAACGGGCTTTAAACCTTGCAATGACATACCAATAGCAAGGCCTGCAATCATCGATTCTGCAAGTGGTGAGTCAAAAACACGGCGCTCACCAAAACGTGCTTGTAATCCTGCGGTTGCACGAAAAACACCACCATTTTTACCAACATCTTCACCAAAAACAAGCACGTTTTCATCGTGCTCTAATTCGTAAGCTAATGCTTGAGTGACGGCTTCTAGCAGGGTGATATCAGGCATGAGAGGCTTCCTCCAAAGCGGTCAGACGTTGTTCGACGAGATAATCGGGCAGTGTTGCATAATGATAATCAAATGCACTGCTCATGGATTGAGGTGTGCGAGCTAAATACTCATCAACAGCTTGTTGAATTTCAGTGGATAGTTCATTGATTAAATGTTCTTCTTTTGTTTGATCCCACAAGGATTTTTTTTCAAGAAAATGTCGAAATCGTTGCATGGGTTCTTTAAGTTGTGCATCCTCAACATCTTCTTTGGGTTGATAGCGTGTTGCATCATCGGCGGTGGTGTGATCGGATAAGCGATAACTTAAAGCTTCAATCAACGTAGGGCCATGACCGGCGCGGGCTTTTTCAATGGCATCACCAATCACTTGTCGCATGGCTAAAATATCATTTCCATCAGCCTGTACACCTTCAAATCCTGCTGCGATGGCTTTTTGAGCCAAGGTTTGTGTGGCTGTTTGTTGATGAATGTTTACAGAAATCGCCCATTGATTGTTATTGACAATAAATACAACTGGGAGCTTCCAACAACCGGCAACGTTGAGTGCTTCATAAAAGTCACCTTCAGACGTTCCACCATCACCGATACAAACAACCGCGACACGAGGCTGCTGTCGATGTTTAAACGCAAATGCAATTCCTGCCGCATGCAAGCATTGTGAAGCGATAGGAACACAAATCGGTAAATCTTCTGAGTCACAAGCAAATTGGCTACCTCGCTCATCGCCGCCCCAATAAGCAAGAATTTCTGAGACTTTAACACCACGTTGAAATTGTGCGGCGTAATCACGATAGTAGGGGACTAAGACATCATCGGTACGCATGGCATGACCCACAGCGGTAGAGATGGCCTCTTGCCCATTAATTGGCGCATATGTTCCCATTTTCCCTGTACGTTGCAGTGCAATGGCTTTTTTATCGAAAAGACGCGCATGCATCATGGCGCGATAAAGATGTAAAAGTGTTGTTGCATCTTCTGCAAAAGAAGGAAGTGGTGTGCTATGGTCACCATTACTGTTAAGTAGTTGTGTGTAAGAAATTTCAAATCGAGCCACAATGGTTGACACGCTTACGTCCTTATTACAAATTTCGTTGAAATAGAATACGCATAATTATTTATAAAAACTAGGGTTTTTATCGAATTTACTGTGCTCATCTAATGCCCGAAGTTGCGCTAAACGTGCGGCGATCTTCTCTTCTAGCCCTCTGGATGTTGGCTGATAATAATGCTGAGTGAAAAGTGTATCTGGAAAATAATGAACGCCCGCGGCGTAGGCGTGAGGCTCATCATGCGCATAGCGATAAGTTTTTGCATGACCTAATTGTTGCATAAGTGCTGTAGGTGCATTGCATAAATGCGAAGGAACGGGGAGTGTGCCGTGTTGTTTAGCCGCATGCATGGCGTTTTGAAACGCGACATAAGTCGCGTTGCTTTTGGATGCACAAGATAAATAAAGAACTGCTTGAGCTAAGGCCAGTTCGCCTTCAGGTGAACCAAGGCGTTCATAAGCAGCATCAGCATGAAGCGCGATTTCAAGTGCACGTGGATCAGCAAGTCCAACATCTTCGCTTGCGATGCGTAATAATCTTCTTGAAACATAACGAGGGTCTCCTCCGCCATCTAGGATGCGACAAAACCAATAGAGAGCAGCATCAGGAGAAGAGCCTCGAATTGCTTTATGCAGAGCTGAGATTTGATCATAAAAAAGATCTCCTTGTTTATCGAAGCGACGCAAGTTAGTTTGCAGTACTTCTGCTAATAATGTTTCGGTGATCTTTGGGGTATCATGTGGTAATGCATCCACTAAAATTTCGAGAGTGTTGAGTAATTGACGTCCATCACCATCGGCGGCTTGAATGAGTATATCTTGTAAATTTTCAGGAAACTGAATTCTCATGCGGCCAAGTCCGTTGACATTATCTTGAAGTGCTTGATGTAAAAGCTGGCGAAGCTCATCAATAGTCAAGCGTTTTAAGACGTAAACACGTGTCCTTGAAAGTAAAGCATTGTTGAGTTCAAACGATGGATTTTCAGTGGTTGCACCAATCAGTGTTAATGTTCCTTGCTCTATAAAAGGCAAGAAAATATCTTGTTGTGCTTTATTAAATCGATGAATTTCATCCACAAATAAAACGGTTGGTTGTGCGGATGACTGTGCTTTTTCGACAACTTGACGAATATCTTTTACCCCAGAAAAAATAGCTGATAAACATTGAAATGTTGCATTTGTTTGATGTGCAATGAGCTTTGCTAAAGTTGTTTTTCCTGTGCCAGGCGGCCCCCATAAAATCATGGAGTGGAGTAATTTTTTTTCAATGCTTTGACGTAATGGCTTTGTAGGACTTAACAAATGTGTTTGGCCTACAAATTGTTGGAGATTACTCGGCCGCATGCGTGTTGCAAGTGGGATGTGTGGGTTGTTTAATGTGTCGAATAAAGTCATGTGATACGGTGAAAAAAAAACGCATGGTGATTGTCGACGAAACCTTCACCATGCGCAAGAGAAATTAAAACAGAACTATTTGGTTATTGACCGCCAGTTTTACCCCCTGGGCAAAACACGATTTGGTAGTTCATCTGAACGTTAGTACCTTGTGGCGATTGCTTACAAGAGAACGAAACAGATTTGTCATCAAATGGGTAAGAGTAACATGTTGGACATGCTTGTTTAACCCACAAAATGCTATCAAATGGGCTTAATGCTAACGCACCAGAGGAAGATTTAGCTGTCGTCCAGTCGGGATTGATACTTGTATTAATACTTGGTGTATCACAGTTCACTGTTTGTGCTGTTGGTACGAGACTGTTTTGTTGGTTCCAGTTGTAGCAACCACAGCAAAGAGAGCCTGTACCACTGTTATAACACGAGTTTAATTCTCCAGTGGCTTGATCGTATGTA
>JAGVJT010000237.1 GCA_020050955.1 Legionellales bacterium
ACAGAGTGCTCTTGTAAGTTATGCCCTTCACCACCAATGTAAGAAGAAACTTCAAAGCCATTGGTCAACCGAACCCGCGCGACTTTCCGCATCGCAGAGTTTGGTTTTTTCGGTGTTGTTGTGTACACGCGTGTACATACACCACGACGCTGAGGACAAGATTCCAGTGCAGGAACGTTACTTTTCCTTTTTGTTGCGACGCGAGGCTTTCGTACTAACTGGTTAATAGTCGCCATTTATTGTTAACTCCAAACTGTAACTCTAGATTATTTCACACGCATAAAGATGCCGGATTCTATATAGGTCTTGCTCTATTGTCAAGACCATTGCAATAGAATCCGGATTCATTTTGCACTGCTATTGTTGTTGCTGGTCTTGTCGACTTTCAGCATTCAGTGCTTCACTAAGCGCGTGCTGCACTTCACTTGCTGTTATCGCATGCCCACCTTGCTCTTGCGCGCGCTGTTTCATGCGCTTCGCTTTACGCGTTTGATGATAGGTATACCCTGTTCCCGCAGGAATCAAACGTCCAACCATCACGTTTTCCTTCAATCCACGGAGATCATCAACTTTTCCGCTTACAGCTGCTTCTGTGAGCACACGAGTGGTCTCTTGGAAGGATGCTGCAGAAATAAATGATTCTGTTGCTAATGATGCTTTGGTGATACCCAATAAATTAGGTGTCCCTTTCGCATGGATTTTGCCTTCTTTAGATAGCTTGTCATTTTCTTCTAACAACGTTATTTCTTCAACTTGCTCACCTAAAAGAAACTTCGAGTCGCCAACAAAGGTAATCGTGCGCTTACGTAACATTTGTCGCACAATTGTCTCAATGTGCTTATCGTTAATTTTTACCCCTTGTAAACGGTAAACATCTTGTACTTCGTTAACAATATAATTTGCCAAAGCACCCACGCCAAGTAATCGCAAAATATCGTGCGGACTTGGAGGGCCGTCGGCAATAACTTCACCACGCGTCACATGCTCACCCTCGAAGACAGAAATATGGCGCCATTTTGGAATGAGCTCTTCATGCGACTTATGTTCTGATTCTGTGATGATAAGTCGTCGTTTACCTTTTGTCTCTTTTCCAAAACTGACAACACCAGAGACTTCCGCCATGACTGCAGCATCTTTAGGCTTACGTGCTTCAAACAAGTCAGCAACCCGAGGCAAGCCCCCTGTAATATCACGTGTTTTTGTTCGTTCTTGTGGAATACGCGCAATCACATCACCCACATTCACTGCTTGACCATCTTCAAAGTTGATGATCGCATCGACTGGTAAATAATATTGTGCAGGGACATTTGTGCCAGCAATGAAAATCTCATCGCCACTGTCAGACACCAATTTTACCAATGGACGCATATCACGTCCTACCGCGCTACGTTGCTTCGCATCAATCACAACAATGTTACTTAAACCTGTGAGTTCGTCTGTTTGTCGATTCATAGTAATGCCTTCCACTAAATCAACAAATTTCAAACGCCCACTCACTTCAGAAATAACAGGATGCGTATGAGGATCCCACGTTGCGATGACCTGACCCGCCTCAACAGCAGAGTGATCTTGTACAGAAAGTACGGCACCATAAGGTAGCTTATAACGTTCACGCTCACGACCAAATTCATCAGCAATAGTCACTTCCCCTGAGCGAGAAACAGCCACAAGCTTACTATTGTCATGTGTTACCGTCTTAATGTTATGTAACCGAATAACCCCTTTATTTTTAATCTGAATGTTATTCGCAGCAGTTGCTCGTGATGCAGCTCCCCCGATATGGAACGTCCGCATGGTTAACTGAGTTCCTGGCTCCCCGATGGATTGCGCTGCGATAATACCAACAGCCTCACCCGTGTTCACTAAATGTCCACGAGCCAAGTCACGACCATAACATTTCGCACATAAGCCAAATCGTGTTTGACATGTAATCGGTGAACGAACTTGAATTTGGTCAATACCCAATTGTTCGAGACGCTCAACCCAAGCTTCATCTAATAATGTGCCCGCAGTGACGACTGCTTCATCCTTATTCGGAATAAAAACATCCGCAGAAACAACACGTCCCAACACACGCTCATGCAATGGCTCAACAATATCACCACCCTCAATAAGAGGTTGCATGAGAATACCTTCTGTTGTTCCACAATCCACCTCGGTGATCACAACATCTTGTGCAACATCAACAAGACGACGTGTCAAATAACCAGAGTTAGCTGTTTTTAACGCCGTATCCGCAAGACCTTTTCGCGCACCGTGAGTAGAAATAAAGTATTGGAATACATTCAATCCTTCACGGAAGTTTACGGTAATCGGTGTTTCAATAATCGAACCATCTGGTGCTGACATCAAGCCCCGCATCGCAGCTAACTGTCTAATCTGAGCCGCAGAACCCCGCGCACCAGAATCAGCCATCATAAAGATAGGGTTAAATGAATCTTGCCGCGTTACGTTACCATCACGATCGATAACTTCTTCTGTTGCAATTTTTGCCATCATCGATTTAGCAACCATTTCACTCGTGCGAGACCAAATATCGATAACTTTGTTATACCGCTCGCCGTTGGTTACTAAACCTGAGCGAAATTGCGATTCAATTTCACGAACTTCATTATCTGCTTGCTCAATGATCGCGGCCTTATCTTCTGGAATGATCATATCATCAATTCCAATCGAAGCACCGGCACGTGTTGCATATTCAAAGCCTGTGTACATTAATCGATCGGCAAAAATGACCGCTTCTTTCAACCCTAAACTTCGATAACAATGATCCAAGACCTTAGAGATGGTTTTCTTCGTCATAGAACGGTTGATCAAAGAATACGGCATACCTTTCGGCAAAATAGACGATAAAATAGAGCGTCCAATGGTCGTTTCAATTAACTCATAAGTTGTTACATCATTGCTCACAACCGGCATACGAATTTTTACTTTAGCATGGATATCAATGTAGCCTTCTTCATAAAAATTCTTCGCTTCTTGCGTGCTTGCAAAAATTTTGCCTTCGCCTTTCGCATTAATGCGTTCCCGCGTTAGGTAATACAACCCTAAAACAACGTCCTGACTCGGAACAATAATAGGTTCCCCACTTGCTGGAGACAGAATATTATTTGTCGACATCATGAGTGAACGAGCTTCTAATTGAGCCTCTAATGTCAACGGAACGTGTACCGCCATCTGGTCGCCGTCAAAGTCCGCGTTATACGCTGTACAAACTAATGGATGAAGTTGAATCGCTTTTCCTTCAATCAACACAGGTTCAAACGCTTGAATACCGAGTCGATGCAGCGTCGGAGCACGGTTTAGAAGAATAGGATGCTCACGAATAACATCTTCGAGAATATCCCAAACCACTGATTCTTCACGCTCAACCATCTTTTTCGCGGCTTTAATAGTTGTCGCAAGACCACGGAACTCTAATTTACTGAAAATGAACGGCTTAAAGAGCTCTAGCGCCATTTTTTTCGGCAATCCGCATTGATGTAACCGAAGTGTAGGGCCTACAACGATTACGGAACGACCAGAGTAGTCAACACGCTTTCCAAGAAGGTTTTGACGAAAACGGCCTTGCTTTCCTTTGATCATGTCAGCTAACGATTTCAACGGTCGTTTGTTACTGCCTGTAATAGC
Organism: Legionellales bacterium; assembly: GCA_020050955.1. Classification (GTDB taxonomy): domain Bacteria; phylum Pseudomonadota; class Gammaproteobacteria; order Legionellales; family Legionellaceae; genus JAGVJT01. Next base: position 3,631 of record JAGVJT010000237.1, read on the forward strand.
ACGACCACGACGACCGTTATCTAACAGCGCATCAACCGCTTCTTGCAGCATTCGCTTTTCGTTTCGAACAATAATGTCCGGTGCATTTAAATCTAATAATCGCTTTAGTCGATTATTTCTGTTGATAACACGTCGATAAAGATCATTAAGATCAGATGTCGCAAAACGACCACCATCATCCAATGGAACCAATGGACGTAAATCAGGTGGCAATACTGGTAAAACACTCATGATCATCCATTCAGGCTTGTTGCCGGACTCATAGAATGCTTCCAATAATTTCAATCGTTTTGTGATTTTCTTAATCTTTGTTTCAGAATTCGTTGTCGGTAATTCTTCACGTAATGATTTAATTTCTTCTTTAAGATTAATTTGACGCAACAAGTCACGGATCGCTTCAGCACCCATGCGTGCATCAAATTCATCCCCGTATTGTTCCATCGCATTAAGGTAAACTTCATCATTAAGCAATTGCCCACGCTCAAGTTCAGTCATGCCAGGATCAACAACAACAAACGCTTCGAAGTATAAAACACGCTCAATGTCGCGCAAGGTCATGTCTAAAAGAAGACCGATACGGGAAGGAAGTGACTTCAAGAACCATATATGAGCCACAGGACTGGCAAGTTCAATGTGTCCCATGCGCTCACGTCGTACTTTTGCTAATGCAAGTTCAACACCACATTTTTCGCAAATAACACCACGGTGCTTAAGACGTTTATATTTTCCACATAAACATTCGTAATCTTTCACTGGTCCAAATGTTTTTGCACAAAACAAACCATCTCGTTCAGGTTTAAACGTACGATAATTGATAGTTTCAGGCTTTTTTACTTCCCCATAAGACCATGAACGAATCAGTTCTGGCGAAGCTAATCGAATTTGAATTTGATCAAATTCTTCTGTGTGCCCATTTTGCTTTAACATACCAAGCAAGTCACTCATGACTGGTGCTTTTTTCATTGGTTCGATGCTAGCCAAGGTTATGCCTCCAAATAGATACGTTTAATTGTGATCCAATTCTATATCGATGCCGAGTGCCCTAATTTCTTTTAACAATACGTTAAATGACTCAGGCATGCCTGGATCCATTCGATGATCACCATCAACAATGTTTTTATAGATTTTTGTACGTCCCGCAACATCGTCTGATTTTACCGTTAGCATTTCTTGTAAGGTGTATGCGGCACCATAAGCTTCAAGTGCCCAAACTTCCATCTCTCCAAACCGCTGACCACCAAACTGTGCTTTACCACCTAGAGGCTGCTGAGTCACGAGGCTGTATGAACCTGTTGAGCGCGCATGCATCTTATCATCAACCAAGTGATTCAACTTCAGCATGTACATGTAACCTACAGTCACTGGGTTATCAAATTGACGCCCTGTTCGACCATCAATTAGCATGGTTTTTCCGTCAGCAGACAAACCTGCAAGCTGTAACATCGCTTTAATTTCATGTTCAGATGCACCATCAAAAACTGGCGTTGCCATCGGCACACCTGCTTTAAGATTATTAGCAAGAACCATGACCTCTTCATCTGTCAATACACTTAAATCGAGACGTTTTTGACCATCATGATTGTAGATGTTCAACAACAAGGTCTTCACTTCTTCAATGGATGATTTACTATCAATCACAGCTGCGATACGTTGTCCTAAACCCTTTGCCGCAAGACCTAAATGCGTCTCCAAGACCTGGCCGATGTTCATCCGTGAAGGAACCCCTAATGGATTTAATACGATATCAACCGGCGTACCATCTTCCATATAAGGCATGTCTTCCATCGGAACAACAATCGAAATAACCCCTTTGTTTCCGTGACGTCCAGCCATTTTATCACCAGGCTGAATACGGCGTTTCACTGCCAAATACACTTTAACAATTTTTAGAACGCCAGGTGCTAGGTCATCACCTTGGACAATTTTCTTACGCCCATCATTAAAACGCTTTTCCATTTCTTTGACGAGTAATTCCAATTGCTTGGATAATTGCTCAAGTTGTTGGCTAGCAACATCGTCTTTAAGACGGATATCAAACCATTTTTCACGTGCAACTTTCGTTAAGTAGCTTGCATCAATGGCACTTCCAGATTTTAAACTTGCAGGACCGCCTGTTGCGACTTTATCCACGAGCAACGTATACACACGCTGATAGATGTCTTCTTCTCGAATACGACGCTCATCGATCAAGTCTTTGCGAATACGAGCTAAATGTTCGTCTTCAATGCTTTTTGCGCGCGCATCTTTTTCAAGACCATCTCGAGTGAACACTTGAACATCAATGACTGTTCCATTCATGCCCGAGGGAACACGTAATGAAGAGTCTTTCACATCAGATGCTTTCTCACCAAAGATAGCACGTAATAGTTTCTCTTCAGGTGTCAATTGTGTTTCACCTTTCGGTGTCACCTTACCCACAAGAATATCGCCTGCACTCACTTCTGCACCGATATAAACAATGCCTGATTCGTCCAGGCTTGCTAACGCAGACTCTCCCACATTTGGAATATCCGCTGTAATTTCTTCAGTGCCTAGTTTTGTATCACGCGCAATACATGTTAACTCTTCGATATGAATGCTCGTAAACCGGTCATCTTGCACCACACGCTCAGAAATAAGAATCGAGTCCTCAAAGTTGTATCCGTTCCATGGCATGAATGCGACAAGAAGGTTTTGGCCTAATGCTAATTCACCCATATCTGTACAAGGGCCATCGGCTAAAATATCACCGCGAGAGATTCGGTCACCTTTACGAACAATCGGCGTTTGATTAATGCATGTGTCTTGGTTTGAGCGGAAATATTTTGTGAGGTTATAAATATCAACCCCTGTTTCGCCGGCTGATGTCTCATTGTCATTCACGCGAACAACAATTCTTGATGCATCAACAAGATCAATAATTCCACCACGCTTAGCAACAACAGATACGCCTGAGTCAGAAGCAACAATACGCTCCATGCCTGTACCAACTAATGGTTTTTCTGCCCGAAGTGTTGGAACTGCTTGGCGTTGCATGTTAGAACCCATTAATGCTCGGTTCGCATCATCATGCTCAAGGAATGGAATCAATGACGCCGCCACAGAAACGATCTGTTTCGGAGATACATCCATATAATTGATTTTGTCAGGTGTTGTTAATGAAAATTCATTTTCATGTCGACATGGCACTAAATCAGCCAAGATTTTTCCTTTACTATCAATCGCAACACTCGATTGTGCAATGTATTGATCGACTTCTTCAATCGCCGATAAATATTCAATTTCTTCTGTAACATGCCCATCCACAACTTTACGGCAAGGCGTTTCAATAAAGCCATACTCATTGGTTCGCGCATAAATGGATAGAGAATTGATCAAACCAATGTTTGGACCTTCAGGCGTTTCAATTGGACAAACACGACCATAGTGCGTGGTATGAACGTCACGAACTTCAAATCCAGCTCGTTCACGTGTTAAACCACCTGGCCCTAACGCTGAAACACGACGCTTATGTGTCACCCCAGATAACGGGTTCACTTGATCCATGAACTGCGAAAGCTGGCTAGAGCCAAAAAACTCTTTGACTGCTGCCGAAACTGGCTTAGCGTTGATCAAATCTTGCGGCATTAAGTTTTCTGACTCAGCCAAACTTAATCGCTCTTTAACAGCACGCTCCACACGAACAAGCCCCACTCGAAACTGGTTTTCTGCCATCTCGCCAACGCTACGTACACGACGGTTACCTAAATGGTCAATATCATCAACCATACCGCGACCATTACGAATATCAATCAATGTTTTAATAACAGCTAAAATATCTTCTTTCGCTAAAACACCTAAGCCAGTGTCTTCTTTTCGCCCAACACGTCGATTAAACTTCATTCGACCCACAGCAGATAAATCATAGCGTTCTTCAGTGAAAAATAAGTTTTTAAACAATGCTTCTGCTGCTTCTTTTGTTGGCGGCTCACCAGGTCGCATCATGCGATAGATTTCAACCAATGCTTCAAGTTGAGAGGTTGTCGGGTCAATACGAATCGTATCTGAAATATATGAACCGTGATCCAAATCATTGGTGTAGATCATATGAAAATCATTCACACCATGCTGAACGAGTTTCACCAATAATTCATTGCTGACTTCATCATTGGCTTGCGCTAATGACTCACCCGTTAATGTATCGATAATATTTTTCGCTAATACTTTACCCACCAGGTAATCACGAGGAACAATTAAGTCCTTCATGTTGCCTTTTTCCATGATGTTAATATGACGTGTTGTAATTCGTCGTCCTTGTTCAACAATCACATCACCTGAACTTGGATTAACGATATCAAACAGTGCGATTTCTCC
>JAGVJT010000214.1 GCA_020050955.1 Legionellales bacterium
ATTACGGGTGAAGATGATGGGATCGAAAGAAGTATAACTTGCAAAATTTAATTAATACGATTAAAGTTAGCACTTAGCGTACTTTTTTGAAAAAATGATGCTCCTTTTTTTGCATAAAATACATGTCGTGCTTCTGAGTGTGGTGGGTGTTCCCACGATGCGGTGCGGGCCTATGCATTAAAAGGCGTCACAAAAAACCCCGTACCTCCACATGAGCTACGGGGTTTTTTTTTGTTTATTATAAGAGGAAATAGACATGAATGCTCAACATCAACCGATCATTTTAGAAAAGCCTGGAACTCAATGGTTTTATCCATGGGTTATTTGGGTGCTAGGAGCGAGTTTCTTCTTTTATAAATATTTAGTGCAAGTTTCGCCAAGTGTCATGACTCACGATTTGATGGCGGCTTTTAATGTTCATGGTGTCGGTTTAGGTAATTTGTCGGCATGTTATTTTTATGCCTATCTTCTGATGCAAATTCCTGTCGGCATATTACTCGATAAGTACAGCCCGCGTTATTTAACAACGGGTGCTATTTTACTATGTGGGTTAAGTACGTTCTTATTTTCTGAAACGAACTCACTGGCCATGGCATGTATTGCGCGTGCATTAATTGGATTTGGTGCGGCATTTGCGGCAGTTTCGTGTTTTAAAGCGGCGTCACTGTGGTTTCCTGCTAAGCGATTTGCCTTGATTTCAGGCATGTACATGACAGCTGCGATGCTAGGTGCTGTTGGTGGTCAAGCACCGTTATCGCTTTTAGTGCAGGATCATGGATGGCGTTCATCATTAAAAATTATCGCTATTGTTGGTGTTATTTTAAGTGTGTTATACGTTGTGATTGTTCGCGATAAGCAACATGTTGTCGCTCCAGTAGCCTCGCCTGATGCACCGAAAGGTCGATTTTGGTTAATTTTAAAAAATAAACAAGCGTGGTTACTGTCCATTTATAGTGGGCTTGCGTTTGCGCCAGTGTCTGTATTCGGTGGATTGTGGGGCGTGCCTTTTCTTCAACAAACCTACTTATTATCTGCTTCTCAGGCAGCAGTGGCTGTTTCTTGGATTTTTATTGGTTTTGCTGTGGGAGCGCCATTGTTGGGGTGGTGGTCTGATCGTATGAATAGACGTAAGCCCATGATGATGTTTGGTACGTTACTAGCTTTATTGAGTTTGATGATTGTGATTTATAGTGCGCATCTTTCTGTGGGGACGATTAGCACGTTACTCTTTTTGTTTGGGTTTGGTGCGAGTGGCTTTTTCATTAGTTTTGCGATGATTCGAGAATTATTCCCGCTGTTTTTTACTGCGACGGTATTAGGATTTATGAATACATTCGATTCGGTTTGTGAGGCCATCTCCGAGCCATTTGTGGGTATATTTTTAGATTTAAGTTGGGATGGTCGTGTGCAGGATGGTGTGCACCAATTTTCATCTTATGGGTATAAAATGGCATTGACGTTATTGCCTTTGTATTTGATTGTTGCTTTTATCGTGTTAATTTTTATTAAAGAGACGTATTGTAAGAGTGTTGGTGAAGAAGTTAATGAAGTAGAGGAGCCTCATGCCAGAACATGCGATCATTCTTGATAAAAAAAATTATGTGATTGTAAAACATGCTGTATCACAAGAGATGTGTGAGCTGTTGTCTGAATATGCGCAATTAAAAGCATCGATTAAACCAAATGCGTATAAAAAAGGTGATGCTTTGAATAACGTACACCGTGAATACGGTGATGCGATGATGGAAACACTTTTAGCCAAATTCACGCCACTTGTTGAGAAAGCAACGGGCAAGTCTCTTTGGCCGACATTATCTTTTTATTACACTTACAAACATGGCAACCGATTAGCGCCTCATAAAGACAGAAGTTCGTGTCAAATTGTCGCAGGCCTTTGCATTGGTGCTGATGAAACGTATAAAAAAACACATGGAACATGGCCACTTTTCTTTTCATTTGATGGGGAAAAAGAGTCAGTAGCGGTTGATTTTGGCGACTTGGTGATTTTTAAAGGTCATGAGACAGAGCATTGGCGCGATGCTTTTACAGGTGCGTGGTTTGTTTCTGCTATTTTTGGTTATGTCGAAAAAGAAGGTCCTTTTGCCTTTCAAAAATATGATCAGCGTAAAATGCTTGGAAAACCTCATGTCGGCATGTTTTCTTGGTTGTTAGGATGCATGATGCAACAACTTAAAAAACGTATATGCGTACGTAAGCCATTGAAATGACTTACGTATTCATGATTACTCTGTGATAATGGGTGGAAACTTGTCGGCATAGTTTAATGGACGTTCATCTAGTGCAATTGCTGTTTGTAGTGCTAATGTGGTGAACGCATCGCTAAGATGGGTGTCTTGTTGCGCTGTTGGTGTCCCTTTATCGCCATCACGTCCAATTCTTGCATCGAGTGGTAGTTGTGCTAACACGCGACAGTGATGTTTCGTGCTAAGAGCTTGAGCACCACCCATTCCGAATAATGGTTCTTGATGTCCACATTGCATGCAGCGATGAAGCGACATGTTTTCAACCAAACCCAACACATGAATGTTTGTTTTTTCAAATAAATTTAATGCTTTGTCCGCATCGTGTGTGGCAACGGTTTGAGGTGTTGTCACCACAATGGCGCCTGCCAATGGAATTTTTTGCACTAAACTTAGCTGGATATCGCCTGTTCCTGGTGGAAGGTCAATGAAGAGGTAATCCAATTCGTCCCATTGTGTTAAATCAAGCATTTGTAGTAAGGCTTTGGCAAGCATGGGGCCTCGCCAAATGAGTGTAGAATTTGTTTCATCGGTTAAATAACCAATAGACATGGTTTGAATACCATGGGCTTTAACAGGAACATAGTGTTCTTCGTTATATTGCACGGGTTCATGTTTTCCCATCATGGTTGGAATGCTCGGTCCGTAAATATCGGCATCTAAAATACCAACGCGTGCACCTAAGCGTGCAAGTGATACGGCAAGATTAACACTAACGGTTGATTTGCCAACGCCGCCTTTGCCGGAGGCAATGGCGATAGTGTTTTTAACACCACGTAACCCTTTACCTGGAAGTTGTGTGCGATGCGCTTTGATAAATTGATCCAGTGTCACATCGATATGCAGATCTGGAAACTGTTGTTTTAAAGCGAGTTGCAATCGGGGCAAAAAGGTTTGTTTTAGCAAGGTAATAGGAAAACCTGCGGATAAATGCAGCGAGCCGACATTATCTTCGATGTGAAACGATGGCTTAATATTTAAATCATAAATGGTTTTTGCTAAGACAGGATCAGGTGTGATTTTTAAGAGTTGTTCTATTTTTTTATCGATGCTCATGTACCATGATTCCCTAATATGGATGAAAGAGAGATCAAAACAAATTGGATGAAAAAAAACAAGTTTTGCATAAGGCAATTTTTAATAACATGTGTCGGAGATTTGTGCTCAAGCGTACGTTTGCCTCGTGGATTGACACACACGTACTTATGGTTAAAAATAAACCATATTGATTTGTAATTAAGTTGATGTTACAATCAAAAATCAGTAAAAAATACATCCCAAACGGAGTGAAGAATCTCCTGAAATAGTCTCCAGCTCGCCCAAGTTTAGATCCCTCGTTACTCTCAGAATCACGTCGTTGACGTGTTAGTTTATTGTTTAAAGTTCATCTGACTGTGAATCTCTCGTTATGCTCGGTATTGTGAATAAGAAGAAGGTAACCTATGACACAACATCCTTTATTAAACATTCATTTTTGTGGTTCAAGTATTTCTGCCGCACGTCAAGATATTGCTTCATTAGCCGCTGTTCGTCAATTTCGAAACACGTTGATTTTAGCAGGCGTTGGTTCGGAAACGACCTATGATGCTCAAAACAAGGAGTGGTTTCCAACACCCGGGACATTTGATGTGGATAGCGATTTGCGGCGCCAACCGCGTCACTCTTTTTTCTACCGGCATTTTTCTAATATAGATCGTCTCGCAGGTTTACTATGGGGGCATGGTGAAGAGGAAAGTTTAAATTTTGCCATGGCACATGTTCGTAAAAAAATGTCACATATTAGCGCTTCTGAACAAGTTCTTATTAAATTATCAGGCACGAGCAGAGGTGCGTGTGCAATGGTGTCATTTGCTAACATGGTTTATCAAGAATACTCAGAGCGTATTATCATTGAATTATTTTTAATTGATCCAAATGCTGGCATTGGGCGACAACACGATTTGCTGCGGCGTCATATTCCGCCAAATGTTAGTCGAATGTATGTCACGTTTAATTGTCATGAGCCAATTATTTTCTTTAAAGCGCTGCCTTTATCGCATTATTTCATCACAAGCCATCATACTTCGTTATCGGCGATGTATGTTGAGGGTGGGCACTTGGAACAAGAGCTATTTCCAAGTCATCCCAAACAACAACCTGAGTCATCTGCGAGAATCACACAACACCTTTTGGAATTGTTTTATGCATCGAATGATGATGCACGTGCTCATCGGCCCGTTATCACGACAGTTTTGACTGCAAAAATTAAACGAGGGTTTGTTTGTGCATCTCATCGGGTAACTGCACTGGATCATTTTATCGAACGTTTGGTGCCATATGAATATGATTGCAAGCCGTATCGAGCAGATGAACATCAAGATCTCGTGCGGTTGAGACGAGAAGTACAAGATAATAGGTTGTATGATGAATTTCATTATCAAGTAGGGCATTTTTTAAATCGTTTGACACATCAGTTACTTATTGAACATGACGTGCCGCATGCAGCTTTGATGTGTAATATTACCTATGAGCTAATCCGTGCGATGACACCAAGTTTGCAACAAACGGCTATTGAAAAAAAGGTTATCCTCACTCGATTTGAGCACCAAGCCACGCAATATGAGCATCAGTACTGGATGCGACATATCTTAGCACCACTGACAGGTTTTGTTTGGGGCATGAGTGTTGGTTTAGTCACGAGCGTTGGTGCGTTTTTGATAGGGTTCATGCCTGATGGCTTATATGGCGCATTGGCTATCCCATCGATGATCATCGGTGCTTATTATGGATTTTTAGCAGGCTTTCATGGTGGTGTTGAGTTCATGTTAGCACCTCAATGTGCACATCACGTTGTGGAGGCGACAGAGTCTTTGCTTCGACATACTGTTTAAACGGCACTTATTCATGACACGCGTCACCACTCTACCCAATGTTGAGTGCTGAGGTAATAAAGTCCGCGACGAATGGGTTTTAGAATACGATGATGTAAGTGTTCAGCATAAGCATCAACTTGCGCACGGTGTTTTGCTTCATTGGATGTGTCATGGTAGCCTGTTTTAAAGTCGATGATCCAAGGTGTTTCTTGTGCATAAAAGAAGCGATCAATGATGCGTGTGTGCATGTTTTGTTGATGGGTAATGAGTAACTCATATTCATTTCGTTCTTGTTCGTGCGCTTGTATGAGCCATTGGCCTCGTGAAGTATGAAAGAGTGGCACAATATATGCTTTTAGCTGTTGTTCTGTTTGTTGAATAAATGTGGTGTCAAATCCGCGTTGTTTGAGTGCATAGGTTGCCATGTGCCAAGGTACGTCGTGTTCTGTTTGTGGATGATGAGTACATATCCATTGTAGGAGCTCATGAGCAATCACGCCAATCACGCGAGACACATCATCGGAGATAAGAAGACTTGTAGATGTTGATGTCAAGGCTGTTGAATGGGGCGTTGGCGTGAGTGTATAAAATTCACTGGGTAAATAATCTAGCATTGCGTGATGACTTTGTTGCTGTTTGTCTTCTGATGTGCTTACTTGTGTACTGTCGATGGGGATGAAGGGTTGTTGTTTTAGAAGTGCGCGAAATGTTCCTTGTGATACACCATGATGATGTGTGAGCAGGTAAAGGCGTTTTTTGGCGCGCGTGATGGCCACATAAAGTAAGCGTTGTTGCTCATAATGTTCTTTTTCTGTGTTTAATTTACTTAAATAATCATATAAAGTGCAATGATCTTGGGAGTCTGCTTTAAGAGGGGACATAAGAACGAGCGGTTCGGACGCCGAGGTAGGTAAAGTTAACCAGCGCAGTAATGGCTTATCTTGAGAAACTGCACGTGCATTTAAGCAAGGCAAGATCACGCAGTCAAACTCTAAGCCTTTGGCTTTATGAATTGTCATGATATGCAGGCGTGAAGGCGTGATGCGTTTTGAGTAAAGCGTATCAAGTGCTGTTTTAAATCGTTTCAAATCAGCCAATTGTCCATCTTGCTCATATGTATCAAGCAATTGCCAATATTGTTCTAAGTCATCTTGCTCGGTGTCGCTTAATAATACATGTAAATGCAGCTCTTCAAGCGTGCGTATGATCCATTGTGCAAGTGATTGTTGATGACGATGCTGCAACGCATGGTGAAGGGTATGATAAATATAGCGCACGCGTTGTTGCCCTTCGTGGCTTAAATTTTGGTGGCTATCTTGTGGGGCGAGCGCATGATAAATCGAACGATGTCGATTAATGTTCGCAATTAAGTGAAGATCATCTAACGATAAGCCACACCAGGGGCTACGTAAAAAAGAAAGCCATGCTAAGCGATTTGCAGGCATAAGTAAGGCTTGTGTGAGCGACCATACATCACGAACATGAGATAGATGAGACATCCAATCAATATCTACACCTTGGTAAGGCATGTGATGGGCACGTAGTGTTTGTGTGATGGTGGTGAGCTGTTTTCGTGTGCGAACAAGAAGCGCGATGTTATTTGATGGATGTGCGCTTAATTCTTGTTTTATCAACTCAACAATCGCTTCTGCTTCTTCGGCGCGTGATGTGTATTGGTACGCATGGATCTTATCAGAAGGCTCTGTTGCGTGCACGGCAGTGGCGTGGTGATAAGAAATTGCACCTGATTCGAGATCGTCTTGCTCAGGGAAAATTGTTTTAAACTGCTGATTCACCCAATTGACCAAGGTTTCACTGGCGCGAAAATTACTGCGTAACTGTAGTGAGACAAGACGAACAGGGCCAATGCCGTGACGTTCTGCATGTAAAAAAAGACCTACTTCTGCACCACGAAAACGATAAATGGATTGCATCGGATCGCCCACAACAAATAATGTTTTGTGATCGTAC
>JAGVJT010000244.1 GCA_020050955.1 Legionellales bacterium
AACGCGCAAGTTATTACCCAACACTACGAAAGGACCAGCTTTTTCCCTTAGGCTATCTTCGTGAGCATTCAGGCCACAGCCGAGGAAGCACCATTGATTTGACATTAATTGCTCTATCACAATCCTTGAAACCTGTGACGACACACACACGCGTCTTAACCAATGGCGAGAAAATTCTCTTTTTAGATGACAACACCGTTGACATGGGCACAGGCTTTGATTTACTGCACCCCGCCTCTCATCACGGCACTCCTCTCGTGACCGAAGCACAAACAAACATGCGTAAGCTCTTATTAAATACCATGCGTGATAATGGTTTTGTTGAAGTAGATGAAGAATGGTGGCATTACACACTAAAAAATGAGCCTTACCCTGAGACATATTTTGATTTTATTCCGACGTCATCATAATTCTTTTAAATTTCGACTAAATCTCTTCTAAAGCTCTCGCTAGCTATCCCTCCGAATTCTCGTGCTTGAAGCACGGAAATTCGGTCATGGAAAAAATAAACATTACAAGATATAACGCGTCAAATCATCGTCTTCAATCAACATGTTCAAATGTGCATTCACATAAGCTAAATCAATGTGCACATGCTCACCTGTTTTATCTGTCGCTTCAAACGAGATCACTTCAAGCAACCGCTCCATAACTGTATAAAGACGGCGTGCACCGATGTTTTCTGTGCGTTCATTCACCTGCCACGCGACCTCTGCAATACGGCGAATGCCTGTGCTATCAAAGGTTAATTCGACACCTTCTGTAGCCATTAATGCACTGTATTGCTCCGTAAGCGATGCTTTAGGTTCGGTTAAAATTCGTACAAAATCATCCGCACTTAATGCAGTTAACTCCACACGAATCGGTAAGCGGCCTTGAAGCTCTGCAATCAAATCAGACGGTTTTGCCACATGAAAAGCACCAGAAGCAATAAATAAGATGTGATCTGTTCGAATCACGCCGTATTTCGTCGAAATAGCAGAGCCTTCTATTAACGGTAACAAATCACGCTGCACACCTTCACGCGAAACATCAGCGCCATGCTCAGCACGTTTTGCGACTTTATCAATTTCGTCAATAAACACAATGCCATTTTGCTCAACTGCCTCAATCGCACGCAATTTAATGTCGTCTTCATTCACAAGCTTCGCAGCTTCCTCTTCCATTAAGATTTTCATGGCTTTACGAATCGGCATTTTGCGTGCTTTCGTCTTACTCGTGCCAACTTGTTGGAACATCGCTTGCAACTGATTAGTCATCTCTTCCATGCCAGGAGGGGCCATGATTTCAAGTCCCATCGGTGCAGTTGACACATCAATTTCAATTTCTTGATCATCCAATGTTCCTTCACGCAATTGTTTTCGAAACACTTGCCGTGCGGAAGATTCACGCTCTCCTGCTTGATGCCCACTTCGTGGTGGTGGCAAGAGAACATCAAGCACACGCTCTTCTGCAGCCTCTTCAGCCGGATGCTGAACACGCTTCATAGCATGTTCACGTGCCTGCTTCACAGCCATGTCCATCAAATCCCGAATAATAGAATCAACATCTCGACCAACATACCCAATTTCAGTAAATTTGGTCGCTTCAACTTTAATAAACGGTGCATCCGCTAATCGCGCCAGACGCCTGGCAATTTCTGTTTTACCAACACCTGTTGGCCCAATCATTAAAATGTTTTTAGGCATAATTTCATTGCGCAACACGCTGTCTTGAATTTGCATTCTTCGCCAACGATTACGTAATGCAATAGCCACTGCACGTTTAGCCGCGTCTTGACCGATAATATATCGGTCTAATTCTTCCACAATCTCTCGTGGTGTCATCGTACTGTTCACTAGATTACTCACAATCGCTTTCCAATTCTTCAATAGTTAAATGATGATTTGTGTAAATACACATGTCACCGGCAATGGTTAATCCTTGCTTGACGATATCAAGTGCGGAAAGTTTAGTATTTTCAAGAAGCGCACGAGCCGCTGCTTGTGCAATAGGTCCACCTGACCCAATGGCCATTAAACCATGCTCAGGCTCAATCACATCACCATTACCTGTGATGATTAATGATGCTTTTTTATCTGCAACCGCAAGTAATGCTTCCAATCGACGCAAGATTTTATCCGTGCGCCAATCTTTCGCAAGCTCGACTGCCGCGCGTGTTAAATGACCTTGATGCATTTCTAATTTTCGCTCGAATCGCTCAAACAATGTAAATGCATCAGCCGTACCACCCGCAAAACCTGCAATGACTTGGTCTTTATAAAGTCGTCGCACTTTGCGTGCATTACCTTTCATCACAGTGCTACCTTGTGTAACTTGGCCATCACCACCAATGACGACTTGATTTCCTCGTCTAACCGATAAAATGGTTGTTCCGCGATATTGTTCCAAAATCAATCCTCGTTAATCAATTCATGTGCGCAAGATCTTGAGCACTCACAATCTACTCTAGGCATTAAATGGGGATTCGTATCGAAAAATCAATGGCAACGTGAACACAAACCTTTAAGCTCAATCGCATCTTGACTTAATTCAAACGATGAATTGTTCGCCAATTGATTTAATAATTCACGCATGTTTGCATCATACACCTCTATGACCTGATGGCACGTATTGCATACCATCAATATTTCAGAAGGATGATGTTTATCTGGCGCAATGCATAATGTGTACGCTTGAATCGATTCAATTTTGTGCAACAATCCTGCTTCCATGAAAAAATCTAACGCTCGATACACCGTTGTTGCAGTCATGTTTGGCTTGATGCTTAATAAATACTCCAAAATATCGTACGCTTTTAATGGTTTTTGAGCACTCCACAATGCAAATAAAACAGCCTTACGCAAGGACGTTAATGTCATTGGCAATTGCTTGAAATACTCAATAAAAGCGACTGGATAACTCATGCATCTCCTTTTGACAATGGCAGAGAGAATGGTTTTTCACTTAAAAACGAAACACCTCGTAATAACGGCGCTACACCAAGATGCTCAGCAATACTTTGCCCAACGTCCGCAAACGTATCACGCCGTCCAATAAATTGACTCGGAAGATTCGGGCCAAACGCCAAAACAGGAATATG
>JAGVJT010000197.1 GCA_020050955.1 Legionellales bacterium
AAGATATGGTGTTGATTTATATTTCTGTGGAAGGGATAAAGCAGGGAGAATTGATTGAAGAAAGTTATGTTAAAAAGATTTTGCCGATGAAAATTGCTGGGCTTTTATGGTCAGCCATTCAAGTAAGCACGGCATCAAGCGTCTGTGCTATTGTGGATTTAGTATTGCACCAGCAAGCGCTTTATCAAGGCCTCATCTCTCAAGAGCAATTTCAGCTCTCAAGTTTTTTGAGTAATCGATTTGGCCGTTATTATGATATGGAGTAAGTCATGGAAAAGCTTTTTCAAGCGTTAAAAATTGACGTGAACAATGCGGGTGCTTACAGTGGTTACGGATGGCAGCAGTTGTGTTCTACAACATCGTTATGGCCTTCATATAACCCAACAACAGGCATGGTATTAGCTAATATCAGTGCTCCAACACAAGATGACTATCAGATGCTCATGGAGCGTTTAGGTAATGCTTATGATACATGGCGAACAACACCTGCACCATGCCGGGGTAATATTATAAGAGAGATAGGGGAGCAATTACGACAACACAAAGAAGTATTAGGCTATCTTATTGCGCTTGAAATGGGAAAATCGAAACAAGAAGGAGAGGGCGAAGTACAGGAAATGATTGACATGGCCGATTTTGCGGTTGGTCAATCACGCATGCTCTATGGTAAAACAATGCATTCGGAGCGACCTTTACATCGCATGTATGAGCAATGGCATCCTCTTGGTATTGTGGGTATTATCACCGCGTTCAACTTTCCAATGGCGGTTTGGGCATGGAATGCATTTATTGCGGCGATCTGCGGGAATGTAGTGCTTTGGAAGCCTTCTAATAAAGCACCATTGTGTGCTATTGCTCTTCATAAATTATGTGCGGATGTATTAAAAAAAAATCATGCCCCTGATATTTTCGCTTTGATTTTGTCAGACACATACGATATCGTTGACATGATGACAGATGACACGCGCATGCCGCTATTATCCTTCACAGGCTCAACTGCAGTTGGTAAAAAAATAGCATCACGTGTTGCAAGCCGTCTTGGTCGAAGCATTTTAGAGCTAGGTGGTAATAATGCGGTAATTATCGATAAAACAGCTAATTTAAAGCTAGCCATTCCATCGATTGTGTTTGGTGCATTAGGCACATCAGGGCAACGTTGTACTTCAACACGGCGTGTATTTGTTCACGAATCGTTGTATCAAGATGTAATCGCACAATTAAAACATGCTTATGCGCAAGTTAAGCCTGGAAACCCACTTGATGAAGAGTCTCTCATGGGGCCTTTAATCGATCAAGACGCAGTAAATCGTTACAAACATGCCTTAGTACGTGTTCAACAAGAAGGAGGAAGTATCTTGTTTGGTGGGCGCGTGCTTAAAGAGCGAGCAGGTTATTTTGTTGAGCCAACACTTGTTTGTGGTTTAAAAAATGACTCGCCATTAGTTCAAGAAGAAACGTTCGCGCCGATTTTGTATGTGATGAGCTATCGTACTTTAGAAGAGGCTGTTTCTTATCAAAATGCTGTGTCGCAAGGATTATCTTCGGCTTTATTCACAAGCTCACTTCAGCATGCAGAATATTATCTTGGCACAGAAGGCAGTGATTGTGGCATTGCTAATATTAATATTGGTACATCGGGTGCTGAAATAGGCGGCGCATTTGGTGGTGAAAAAGACACAGGTGGTGGACGAGAGTCTGGATCTGATGCATGGAAGGCGTACATGCGTCGACAAACCAATACCATTAATTGGGGCGACGCACTTCCGTTGGCACAAGGGATTAAGTTTGATTTGGTGTGATTTTTGAGGGTGTGCCAGAAAATAAAAGTGCATGAGGTGTTCTGATTGTTCAAGCAAATCTCAAAATCTGCCCTGGTTTTAACGCTTGACGTTTAAGGCCAGGGTTAAGTTCTAGCAGTTGATGAAGTGTTAGGTGATGGTCAGATGCAATACGGCTGAGATTATCACCAGATTTAACGCGGTATAATTTTTGTTGTGTGGATTTCCAAATCGTCAGTGTTTGACCGGGCTTGAGTGAAGCATTTGCACTTAATTGATTCCATGTTCTAATTTGCTGTGCTGCGACATTGTATTTCTTTTCTAATGCAAGAAGTGACTCATTTTTTTGTACGATATGCACAACTTTATATTGCTTTAGTGGCAATAGTCGTGTTGCTTGAGCCTTGTTTGGTACAGCTTGAGCTGTTTGCTGGGGTTTTTTATCAGGGATAAGAACATATTGCCCCTTTTGAACAGCATTTGATTTGAGTTGGTTTAGCTCTTTAATCAAGTTAATACTTGTATGGTATTTTCGTGCAATCAAATTGAGATTATCGCCCGCACTCACTTGATGGCGTTTCCAGCTGATGCGTTCTTCAATCGGAAGATTGGCTAAATTACGGCTAAAATCCTCAACACGATCAGCTGGGATGAGTAACTTATAAGGGCGATAAGGTGCGGTTGCCCAGTGATTGTATCCAGGATTTAATTTGATTAAATCTTTATAAGAAATGCCAGCTAATTTTGCTGCGTGATTGAGATCAATTTGGCTGCCGATATTCACTTCTTCAAAATAAGGGGCATGAGGGATGTAAGGTAACTCAACATGATATTTGCTTGGGTGTTGAATGATTTCTGCTAATGCAAGTAAGCGTGGAATATAGGCACGGGTTTCTTGTGGCACACTGAGCGACCAAAAGTACACTTGTTGATGAGACGCTTGACTGCTGCTTTTAATAATGCGAGACATCGTGCCTTCGCCACAGTCGTAAGCGGCAAAAGCAAGTAACCAATTACCATTAAAAAATTTATTTAAATAGGCAAGATAATTAAGGGCTGCATCTGTGGATGGACCAATGCTGCGTCGTTCATCAGCCCACCAATCACGTTTAATCCCCAGATCATTACTTGTTTCAGGCATCAATTGCCATAAGCCTGCAGCACCTGCACCGGAGTAAGCAAAAGGATCAAATGAGCTTTCTATCATCGGAATCAGTGCGATCTCCCCAGGGAGATGGCGGCGTTTAATTTCCGTGACAATGTGATAAATATAAGGTTCTGCTTTTGCAAGTTGGCCGAGATAGTTGGGATGCGTCATTAGCCAACGTAATTGAGCTTGTACTTCGGGACGATGAACGTCGTGATTTAAGGTTAATTGTTGACGTAATACTTTCCATACATCAGGCGTTGCTGCTTGTGTACAAAAAGAAAAAGCGTAGAAAATAATAAACACGACGCTTATTTTAAGAGTTTTTAAAATATGATGTAATCGCATAGCATAAGTCGTTGATGGTGTAATAGGAAAAGCCTGAAATGTTATAGTAAGCTGGATTCTACTAAAAAAATCGTTAGGAATAAACCCTTGTAGACTTAAACATGAACAATTAGTTTCAAATTTTATTTGTTATTGCGCTATAATTCAAATAACAACATCATGAACAGGAGTTCATAATGAGTTTACGAAGAGGCCATGATCATCACAAACATCATGAGCATGCTGATGATGTTTATTTGTCTGATTTTGAATACCATGAAGATGCTGATTCCAAACTGCATCGTCAACGCGTGCGTAAACTTTTGGAAGAGCGACTTGAGAAAAAACGTTTGAAAAAAGAAATGGATGATTTTGATGAAGATGAGTTTGATTGGGAAGACAATCAGCGATAAATGTTTATTGCATTAATCAAAAATCTCATTGTAATCAATCTTAAGACTTGCTAACATCGGCGCATCTTTTGTGTGCATTACCGTGCTACCAAGGAGCGTTGTTTGATCAGAATACTTATCGTTGATGACCATGCATTGGTTCGAATGGGCATTCGACGGTTATTAGATGATCTTCCTGATATGCAAGTCATTGCTGAAGCACAAAACGGCGATGTGGCGCTTAATTTAGCAAAAAAAAACCGACCGGATGTGATTCTACTCGACATGAAAATGCCAGGCATGGATGGTTGGGAAGTCACGCGACGATTAAAAAAAACCGATCCTAAAGTCAAGATTATTGTGTTAAGCGCTATCTCAACAGAACTTTTTCCGGCACGTATCTTACAGTTAGGTGCCATGGGTTATCTGACCAAAGAATCAAGCATGGAAGAAATGGTGCTTGCCATTCGAAAGGTTGCCCAAGGAGAACGATATGTCAGCGTGGAAGTTGCGCAAAAGATGGCAATAAGCAGTTTGCAAACAGAAGAAGAAACGCCGTTTAATCGACTCTCTGAGCGTGAAATGCAAGTGATGCTGATGTTGGCCAAGGGTTTAACAGTGCAAACCATCGCGAAGCATTTATTTTTAAGCACCAAAACAGTGAATGGTTATCGATATCGCATGTTTGAAAAGTTAAACATTAAGAATGATATTGAGTTAATTTATTTAGCCATGAAACATCGTGTTATTGAACAACCCGCAGATGCAACCTGATCTTTCTGATTATCTAAAAAACCTTCCAGCGGATCCTGGCGTCTATCGCATGCGGGATAAAGAGGGTCATATTTTATATGTTGGTAAAGCAAGTAATTTAAAAAAGCGCGTGACAAGCTATTTTCGTCAGCACCATCAAAGTGCTAAAACAACAGCTCTTGTGAATCAAATTGTTTCTATTGATGTGAGTGTCACTCGCAGTGAAACAGAAGCATTGCTTCTTGAAAGCAATCTCATTAAAGCGCTACGCCCTAAATACAATGTGCTTATGCGTGATGACAAATCATACCCTTATCTTCACATCAATTCGACGCATGCATTTCCAGGGATGACCATGGTGCGATGCAAGGAAAAACCAAAAACATCCGATTATTTAGGCCCATACCCAGGTGTTTTGGCATTAAAAGAAACACTCAACGTGATTCAAAAAATATTTAAAATTCGCAATTGCCATGAGCATGAATTTAATGCGCGCTCGCGTCCTTGTTTACAATACCAACTTCAGCGATGCAGTGCACCTTGTGTTGGTTTTGTTTCACAAGAGCATTATCAACAAGCGGTGCGTGATGCACTGGCTTTTTTAAATGGAAAATCACAAG
>JAGVJT010000208.1 GCA_020050955.1 Legionellales bacterium
TATCAACCTTACCGCTCTGTTGATCTGTCGACATCTCACATCAAGTACAAACTTGCTATGACAAACTTCATGCTAGACGACACGCACAACGCGGCACTTTCAGAACGCAAACAAATTTTAATGAACCATTATGACATCGACCAAGTACAAATGATCCGTGGCGACGGAAATTGTTATTTTAGAGCGATTATTCGAACCCATCTTGAACAAACGATTCTATCTCAGCCAGAGACACGAACACAACTACTCACTCATCTCGCCGCACTTATTGAACAGATGGTATTAAGACCACATTCGCTTTTTCATCAACTGCATGAAGACCCTCAGGCTATTCAAACATTAATTACAAAGCTCAGAACACCAACAACTTGGCACTCACTTCAAGCTTTTTGGCATGACATCAGCTTAGCTGGCAGATTCGGTGATGACTATCAGCTCATTCGAGCATGCCGCTATGTTGTCGCACAATACATCGTTGATCATCACGATCACATGTTTCATGGTCTAAGCCTTCGAGAAACAATTGAGATGGAAGGCGTCACACTCGAGCAATTTATTCATCAACGCGTGTTAAGAATGAATCGCGAATCAGAAGGGATGTTCGTTGATTTAGGTATTCTTCCAGCATTAATTGGCAACAACGCGAATAATATTATCATGACAAATCAACCTCTTCGATATGCAGATCCAGCGTTAAACGTTCCTCGTCGAACCATTCGATTAGAAGATTTCCAAGGCGAATACGGTCTACATGCAAATTTTCCTTACACCAACACCAATATCCTCTTACGCCCTGGCCATTACGATGCATTAATAACCATGCACGATCAAGCACGCATCATTACACATTTACAACAAACCGCAGCCCTTGACCTGCACCTGTTTAATTTTGTCGGTTTACCATCAGAAACATATCTCCCACAACCACGTTCTGAATTTATACTCAACATGGACTATCTCTCTTTCGATGAGAGTATCGACTATCTGCAACAGCACACTGAACAATTATTTGATGAACATTACATGGATCAACACATCAACTTCATCGTTACTTTAGTTGCTCGTGAATCCGAATATAATTTCGAGCTCGCTCAAGCATTCATCGAATATTTAAGTATTCTCACAAGCGAGCAACATCTTTATTTTTATCAAGCCATAATTCATGATTTACTCGCCATGGGCTTACCCTTTAATGTAGTGGTCATGCCATTAACATCGTCTTATGAAGCCAATATAGCTCCATCACCATCAACAGAACATGAAAGCCATCGTGTGCAAACACAAGAGCGTCAAAACATGTCATCATTGCATGAAGAACATACAGAAACTCAACAGGCTCAGAGCACGCAGCCATTACATAACGAAGAAAATAATGCGCAGCAACCGTCTCAAGAGACAACACATTTTTTAAGCGACCTTCAAGAAACCGTGCTAAAAATGAAGCAATCACTTGAAGCACTTCATGACGGTAGCCACAAATTAAGCCCACTACTAACAGAATTAATCACCCACAGTAACATCTTTTTAAATGACAAAAATCTACATGCCTATAAGCATGCATGCTCACGTTCATTGCATACTTATAAAAAAGAAATTGGCTATGAAAAAGGAGAACCACGCACGCTATGGCAAAAGCTATACCATGCTATTCGCTGGATGTTTAATGTTCTAGATCGTGTGTTTAGTCAATTACTCAATCGCAAGACAATGGCAGAAACATACACACCTGCAGCACGTTTTTTTAGTCAAGGCCAACATGATCACTTTCTTTCTTCGCCGAAGATAACGCCTCTCGGACATGCTCTAGAACAATTTAACCAAGCACTTAATAGGCTAAACGATCATTCATCATCTTATGATATTAGCTTTACACAATAGAAATGTTATTTACTTACATATAACCGCGCGGCATAATAAAACTATTTAGCTATTATGAAATAACATGACAACTTCATCTACCCTAGTAAACGATACCGTCAATGACACCACAACAAAAAAGAATACGGCTGTTTATCAAAAACCTCAGACATCACTTTTTCTTGATCCTAAAACAATTGAAGGCGGCCCCCAGTCTATGGCCGAAAGCAACAACGGTGTTTTTAGTTAACAAAAACCATGTAACACCATAATCGCAACGTCATTACGACGTACCATGCTTGCGTTTTTTTACAGTACAACGTTTTTGTTTCACATGCCATCGCCGCAACATCCAATCGAACCACCGCGGTAAGCTCAGCCTCTAATCCAAACACATGTATAACATAAACGCATCAACAGGCTCACTTTCTAGCTGCACCCCAACTGCTCTTTGGATATTTTTATTTTTCAAAAGTTAGAGATAAACATCACGCGCATCTAAGGTTTAAAAATGAATGCGCGCCTCTAGCTTCAATCATTGCATTTCTATGATTCGTTTCAATAATATGTTAAGCTCACCCTATCCATTTTCGAATGATATTTACATGAATTTTTGTAAACTTGGTCTCGCCGTGATTGAGACCGAAGCTCAAGCGGTGTTTGAATTAACACAACGCATCAACGAAAACTTCGAACGTGCGTGCCAATTATTACTCGCATGCCAAGGACGCATTGTTGTCACAGGCATGGGCAAATCAGGGCACATTGGTAAAAAAATAGCTGCAACATTTGCTAGCACAGGATCACCTGCTTTTTTCATGCACCCAGGTGAGGCAAGCCATGGTGATTTTGGCATGATTACACGACAAGATATTGTGCTTGCCATATCACATTCTGGCCATACCAATGAATTAATCACACTATTACCTCTTTTAAAGCGATTAGGTGTGCCGTTAATCTCAATGACAGGGCATCCTGACTCCGCACTTGCTCAGTCATCAAGCGTTCATTTAGATGTTAGCATTAAGCAAGAAGCATGCCCTCTTGGTCTTGCACCCACAACCAGTACAACCGTGGCTCTCGTCATGGGAGATGCAGTAGCCATCTCATTGCTTCAAGCACGAGGCTTCACCGCGGATGATTTTGCTCGCTCACACCCAGGTGGTTCTTTAGGTAAAAAAATACTGCTAAAAATTGAAGACCTTTATCATCATGGTGATGATTTACCCATCATCAATGAGCACGCATTTGTACGTGAAGCCTTGATTGAAGTGAGTGCTAAAAAATTAGGAATGACATGCGTTGTTGATGATTTTGGAAAACTTGTCGGTGTTTATACCGATGGTGATATTCGTCGTACACTCACACAGCTCTATGACATCAACACCACACCACTCACGCAAGTCATGTCTCGCCAATATCGCAGTATTCAACCTGATGCACTTGCAGCAGAAGCGTTGGCACTCATGCAACAACATCGTATTACATCATTAGTCATTGAAAATGACTCACGCCATCCTGTGGCCGTTATTCATATCCATGACCTGCTGCGCGCAGGTGTTGTTTAATTTTAAGGTAGCCTCATGACTGAACACGATTTCATTGAAAAAGCAAAAAAAATTAAATGTGTCATCTGCGATGTTGATGGCGTACTCACAGATGGTTCGCTCTATTTGGATTCTGCCGGCAACGAACTCAAGGCTTTTCAAGTGCTTGATGGTGTTGGACTTAAGCTATTAATGTATGCAGGCATTGAAGTTGCTGTAATCACCGGAGCGGTCACCAGCATCATTGATCACCGCATGAAGCAATTGAAAATTGAGCATTACTTTAAAGGTCAAGTAAACAAACAACAAGCATACGACACCTTAAAATCACGCTTAAACCTCACCGATGAAGCATTTGCTTACATTGGTGATGATTTACCAGACTTACCACTCATTCAACAAGTTGGCCTTGGCGTTGCTGTTGCAAACGCTGTTTCAGAAGTCAAACAAGTTGCTGCATGGCAAACAACGCGATCAGGTGGCAAAGGTGCTGTGCGTGAAGTATGCGATAAAATTTTATACACACAACACAAATTTGAGCTTGCACTCGCTCGGTACTTAGCAACATGACCAACGTCAAACATGCTTTGTGGTTAATGCTTCTCTTAATCACACTTGCATTTTTTGGCTGGCACAGCGTGCGGGCAACATCTTTTCATGCCACACTAGATGATAAAGCACTCTCCATGCTGCCTGATCATCA
>JAGVJT010000057.1 GCA_020050955.1 Legionellales bacterium
GCATCGATTGGAAGCTTCGCTCTTTTGGATGAAAAAACGCTTGTCTACAGCACCAAACGCCTAAAAAAATGGCCCGAAGGACAATGTTTTTTTATCGAAGACAAACAAAACCCACCTAATCGTGCTTACTTAAAGCTATGGGAAGCACTCACACTTTTTGAGTATCTCCCAAAAACAGGTGAAACCGCACTTGATTTAGGCGCATCCCCCGGTGGTTGGACCTATGTCATGCAATCATTAGGTGCTAATGTTACAGCCATTGATAAAGCCCCTCTACACCCTCGAATTGCCGCATTACCTCATGTTCAATCATTACAACAAAGTGCATTTTCGATGGAGCCATCAACGCTTACGACACCGATTGATTGGGTGTTATCTGACATTGCATGTTATCCGGAAAGAGCTTACGCACTGATTGTAAAATGGATAAAATCAAATCGTGCGAGGCGCATGATTTTCACCATTAAATTACAGGGCGAAACAAATTTAGCAACCATCCGTGAGCTGCAAAATATACCTTTTGCGCGTGTTTTACATCTTTTTCATAACAAACATGAAGTCACATTTTTTTACCCCGTTTCAGAGGATCCAACATCGCTTCAGTGGTGTAATTTAGATGAGGAAATGGTTGCACTGAACCTAAACTACCTATGCGCCTCAAAATGACATTGCACATCATCATGCAAACACTTGTTGTATTCAAGCTGTAAGGTGGTATGCGATATCTTAAAGCGCGATACCAATAATGCATTAATGCTGGACAATATTTCATCATGTGCATACGTTAGCTCAATCACCACATGCGCTGTTAAACTTACTTTATCATTAGTAATTCCCCAAACATGCAGTTCGTGAACATCAAGCACACCGTCAATCGTTTGCATGGCTTGAATAATTTCATCGAGATGAATGCCACTTGGGACACCTTCTAGCAAAATATTAATACTGGCTTTTAAGAGCACCCAAGTTCGAGGCAATACCCATAAGCCAATGAGAATCGCAATGATCGAATCCACCCAACGCCATCTCATCCATTGCATAAGCAGCGCACCAATAATCACGCCAACCGAGCCAAGCGAATCACTCCATACTTCTAAATAAGCTCCCTGCACATTTAAACTTTTGTCTTTGTCTTGACGTAACAACCACATTGACAAAAGATTCACACCAAGTCCTAGTGTTGCAATCACAAGCATGCCGGTTGAATGCACCTCTACCGCGGCATGTAATCGATGATAAGCTTCATAAACAATGTAAAAAGCCGTTAAAAAAAGCAGCACAGTATTTAATGTTGCAGCAAGAATTTCAAATCGGTAGTAACCAAATGTTCGCTGATTATCCGCGGCTTTTTTACCTATTTTGATAGCCATAAGTGCAATCACAAGTGCCGTCACATCGGTTAGCATGTGCGCAGCATCCGAAATCAGTGCAAGACTGTTTGTTAATATACCGCCAAACACTTCAACAATCATAAAAAAGCTTGTTAAAACAAGTGCGCCCCAAAGCGCGCGCTCTTTATTTTCACGTCCATGTCCATGATGATGCCCCGCTCCCATTAACCTCTCCTTGTTTCCATTATCTAAGTACAGTTACTGTTGTGCATCAAGTGCTTTTTTGATAAAATATGTAAAAATAAAAACCATGTGGCCTTATGATAGAAACACTCATCGAACTCGTATCAGACAACACATCTAAAACACTTTTTGATGTTATAACATGGTTAGATAATCCATCCAATGCAGCTACTTTAAATCATCGCGTAAGACGCAAACATGCCGCAGCCCACGCAGCAGAAAAAGGTTATCGTGATACATTCGTTTACTTAACAGATCAACCAACCATTGATTTTGAGCTCGGCAACAATGAGTTCAGTCTGCCTTTTTGGGCCGCACAACATCAATCTCTTGATATCTTAGATTATATTTTAGATAAAAAAAACGGCTTGTTGGACAAACTTCAAGACGGCACCAGTGACATTCATGTTGCTGCATTTAAAGGTGATTTAGACACCATTAAAGCACGTGTTCTTGAAGATGAATCATGCCTGCATCGCCTTGATAAAAACGGACACACAGCGTTATTTTATGCTGCTGTTGCTAACCGACAAGATGTGATTGATTATTTTACACAATACACCGACCACATTGATTGTGACAACAAAGTACAACATGAAGACTCATTACAACGCGGAACAGGGTTTAGTCTGTGGCGCGATCTTCAACAAGAACAACAACATGATTTAGCACTTGCGATTGACTATGGCGAACAAGCTTTAGAGCTGTTTGAAACATTGCAACACAAAAATGAACATGACTACACTTATCTCGCACGATTTTGCGAGCGTATTCTTGCGTTTCTCGCCTATCAAAATCATTTTGACGATGCTCAATCTTATTTATCATTATTTCAAACTTATTTTGAGCAGATTAAAGCGATTCATAGCGTGTACCAAGAAGGCTATACCGAAGAAGAAATGGACATGTTAGATGTCATCGAAGATCATAAAGAAAAGCTCTTTAATACCATCAACGATGATGAAGATGATGATGAAAATAACCCTAGCAAGCTAGATTTAAGTCAATATCAATTGATTCCGTTAACGTCATTCGATGATGAGCACAAGGAACCCATAGAGCAACGAGAAGCACTTGAGCGCGCTCATCAACGCATGCAAGAAATGCTCGCGCTAGCAGAAGCACGCGCAATAGCTTACGGCTTTACTCGTGTCAATGTCGATGGTGATGGGAGTTGTTTTTTTCATGCCGTTTATCAACAAATTTCATCGTTTCCTCTGTTTTCATGGGTAATATCGTCATTAGATTTACGTTTTAAAGCACTTGCTCACATGCAAGCGTTTGACACGCTTTATCGACCGTTTTTCTCTGAAGAAGAATCGTTTGATGATTACATTGAAGCGGCAAAAAGTCCGACGTATTGGGCAGATGATTATTTAAAAAATGCAGTATCACGCATACTTCATGCTAATTTAGTGGTGTTATCTACACACACACCAGAACCTTTGATCATCA
>JAGVJT010000160.1 GCA_020050955.1 Legionellales bacterium
ATTGACTTGAATTGTCTCGCCAGTGATGTAGTTTGCTTCATCTGAAGCTAAAAAAGCAACCGTTGCTGCAATATCAGATGCTTTTCCTAAACGTTTCATCGGAATGCGTTTTAGCATTTCCTCTTTTACTAAGTCAGGAAGTGCAGCTGTCATATCGGTATCGATAAACCCGGGCGCTACAACATTCACAGTGATATTACGGCTCCCCATTTCTTGCGCTAATGATTTAGAAAAACCAACAATCCCTGCTTTCGCTGCCGTATAATTTACTTGTCCTGAGTTACCAGACGAGCCTACGACAGAACCAACATTAATGATTCGTCCCCAGCGAGCACGAAACATGGGTTTTAAACACGCTTTAGTGACACGAAACACCGCATTTAAATTTGTTTCGATAACACGGTACCATTCATCATCTTCCATGCGAAGCAACAAATTATCTGCAGTGATTCCTGCATTATTCACCAATATAAGTGGATGACGCTCTTGTGCACCTAATACTTCAATTAAATTTTCAACACTTTCTTGATTTGTCACATCAAGCACAACACCAGCACCACTCAATTGTGCCTGTTCAAATCCAGCTTGAATCGAAGCCGCACCAGTTTCTGTTGTCGCTGTTCCCACCACAAAAGCGCCTTTTTGTGCGAGTGTTTGTGCAATTGCTTGGCCAATGCCTCTTGACGCACCAGTGACCAACGCCACTTTACCTTGTAAATCAGCCATGCTTCACCTCTTTGTTCATTGACGTCAACTGATCAAGCGCCGATTGTAAACTTTGAGTATCATTAACACTAACGGTCGTTAATGATTTATCAATTCGTTTAATTAGCCCAGACAGTACTTTTCCAGGACCACACTCTAACACAAGTTGCACATGCTGATTTTTCATAAGTTGGATCGTTTCAACCCAACGTACAGGGCGATACAATTGCTCAGCTAATAAAGCACGCATCGCATCTACAGCATAGTATTGCTCTAAATCAACAGTGCTAATGACAGGTAACATTGGTGTTTGAAATGAAACAGCATACAATACTTTTGCAAATTGTTCTGCCGCAGGTCGTAACAAATCACAATGACAAGGGACACTCACAGGGATTTGTTTCGCCAAACGCGCGTTTAACGCTTCTGCCGCGTGAATCGCTTTGTCAACAGCAGCAGTATGACCTGCAATCACAACTTGTCCAATCGCATTATAGTTTGCAGGGCTCACCATACTTGTCGGTATACTAACCTCGTCACACAACGCCAAAACTTGTTCGTCTGTTAAACCAACAATCGCAGCCATTGCACCTTCCCCAAGAGGCACGGTACTTTGCATGAGTTGTCCACGTGTTTGCACAAGTTTCGCTGCATCCGTCAATGATAATGCTCCTGCGCACACCAACGCCGCATATTCACCAAGACTATGGCCTGCTAATAAAACATTTGTGTCAACCAAAGGTGCACGCTCACGTAGAACATGAAACACAGCAACATCTGCCGTTAACATGGCAACTTGAGTCTGTGCTGTTTGATTTAGTAACTCAACAGGCCCATATTGAGTTAAATGCCAAACATCGTAACCAACGTGTTCAGACACTTCATTGAAAAGAGTTTTAACAATGGGGTATTGTGAAGATAGCTCTTCAAGCATTCCAATTGATTGCGACCCCTGCCCTGGAAAAACGAATGCAACCATCGACAAAATGTCTCCTAAAAAGGCAAAAATAATTTACAACGCTAATGTGTTACAGTAGTAAGCCCTGATTAATAAAGTCGGCAATTTGGTCACGAACCAAATCTACGACATTATTTTGCACTTGCAAAACGGCTTGCTCAATCGCAAATTCAAAAGCGATATCTGACGCGCCGCCATGACTTTTAATCACAATGCCATTAAGGCCAAGTAAGCTTGCACCATTGTATCGAGCTGGATCCATGCGTTTTTTAAGGCGCATCAATGCTGGTTTTGCCATAAAACCAACACATTTTGACCACCAATTTTGCATGAATGATTCTTTAATAACACTTAACATGAGCTGAGCAATGCCTTCACTGGCTTTTAATGCGACGTTACCCACGAAACCATCACAAACCACTAAATCCACTGCACCAGAGTAAAATTGATCACCTTCAACATACCCCACGTAGGTCATCAAATCACATTCGGCAAGCATATGTGCTGTGCGTTTTACTTGATCATTGCCTTTTATTTCTTCGACACCGATGTTTAATACACCAATTTTAGGCTTAAGTTTATTGTCTAATGCACGAATAAGCGCCGACCCCATAACCGCAAATTGAAATAAATGCTCAGCGCACGAATCAACATTCGCACCAAGATCAATAACACGCGTACGATTTTGTTTAGTAGGTAATTCGGCAATAATAGCTGGTCTATCAATGCCTGGAAGTGTTTTTAAGACGAAACGAGCCGTTGCCATTAATGCCCCAGTATTTCCGGCGCTAACACATGCTTGTGCTTGCCCTTCTTTGACTAGATTAATAGCCACTCGCATCGAGGAATCTTTTTTATTACGTAGCGCATGAGAAGGCAGCTCATCCATGGCAACCACTTCAGAAGCGTGCACAATGGCTAATCGCTC
>JAGVJT010000101.1 GCA_020050955.1 Legionellales bacterium
CCTGGCGCTTACTTTGTTTTTCTCATCACAGAACCACTGCTCTCTGCCATTCGCCGTTATTTACCTATGTTTTCTGGCATTGATTTTTCGCCACTTGTCGCGATTCTCTTTTTAAAAACAATTCCATTGTTCATTTCAGCTTCATTACCATTACAAGCTTTTTAACATTATTAATTTAACCAAAATTCATCTTTGCGAGCGTTAACGAAGCAATCCAAATCAGAATTTATAAGTCACATCGTTCTAGATTGCTTCATTTCGTTCGCAAAGACGACGGTTTAATGCGACAGCCGTGGATAATAATGGTGGAAGTCTTCTCATAGAGCTCATAATTTAATATTATACTCGTTTATACTTGGTTTTATTGCGCGCATGACTTTTTCTGCCTTAAACACAATCTCTCCTGTCGATGGACGTTATTACACAAAAACACGTGCATTAAGTCCTTATTTTAGCGAGTTTGGGCTTACTTACTATCGATTACTCATTGAAATTCGATGGCTCGAATCACTTGCAGCAAATACAAATATTCACGAAGTACTCCCTATGAGCCCGTCTGCGCGTGCTTTTTTAGAAGATTTGTTAACACATTTTGATGAAGAAGAAGCATTATGCATCAAAGCTTATGAAAAACAAACCAATCATGATGTTAAGGCTGTTGAGTACTATTTGCGTGATAAACTGTTAACACATGATGAACTAAAAAATACCGTCAGTTTTATTCATTTCGCATGCACATCTGAGGACATTAACAATCTTGCTTATGCACTCATGATGAAAGAAGCATTGGCACAAGTCATTCAGCCCACCTTAGCAGAAATTGTTGGTGGGATTACGCTCTTGGGCAAACAACACGCCAAGGCCTCCATGCTTGGCCGCACACATGGACAACCGGCAACACCAACAACACTCGGAAAAGAATTAATTAACTTTTCAGCACGCTTAAAGCGCCCATTACAACAATTAGCCGAAGTACTCATTTCTGCAAAATGCAATGGCGCAGTTGGCAATTACAATGCACATGCGATTGCTTACCCAGAAGTTGATTGGCGACAACACTCGGCACAATTTATTACAGCACTTGGCTTATCATTTAATGCTTACACAACACAAATCGAGCCGCACGATGGTATTGCAGAAGTCGCGCATCTCATGATTCGTATCAACAACATTTTACTTGATTACACACGTGATGTTTGGAGCTATATTTCTTTAGGTTATTTCAAACAACGCACACAAGCAGAAGAAGTTGGTTCGTCGACCATGCCTCACAAGGTTAATCCAATTGATTTTGAAAATGCCGAAGGAAACCTCGGTTTGTCGAATACGTTGTTTGATCACTTTGCAAATAAGCTGACACAATCAAGGTTACAGCGTGATTTATCAGACTCCACCGTTCTAAGAAACCTAGGCGTTGCATTTGCGTATTCACTGATTGCTTATCAAGCAATTGCAAAGGGCAATGAAAAACTTCAAATTAATCATCATGCCTTACAAGCTGACCTTGATGCTAACTGGGAAGTTTTGACAGAAGCCATTCAAACTGTGATGAGACGTTATCATGTTCCTAATGCCTATGAACAAATGCGCGATCTCACACGTGGACAACATGTGACCGTCGAACGCCTAACAGCATTTATTCAAGCTTTGGAGCTACCGGTACATGCCAAGCAACAATTGCTTACGCTCACGCCTGAAAAATACACAGGTCTTGCTGAAGCGTTAGTTAAAGCTTTTTCATGAACGCCTCACAACAAGGCACAACGCACCAGTTTGATGTTCTTGTGATTGGCGCAGGATTGGCCGGGCTTCATTATTGCATGCAATTATTAACCTTAAAACCCACGCTTAAAATTGCTTTGTTTACTAAAGCTGAATTAGGTGAATGTAATACTCGTTATGCTCAAGGTGGCATTGCAGCTGTCTTGAGCGCTGATGATTCATTCAAGACACACATCGAAGATACACTCGAAGCCGGTGATGGACTATGTTACCGACCCACGGTAGACAGCATTGTTCGTGAAGGCCCTAGTGTTATCAAACAACTGCAATCTTATGCAGTTGATTTTAATCGACAACCTAATCATAACTATGCGCTTGCAAAAGAAGGCGGACATCAACATCGTCGTATCGTACATTGTGGTGATCAAACCGGGTTAAGCATCATTGAAACGTTATTAATAACAGCACGTCATCATACTCAAATTCATTTTTTTGAACATCACATTGCCATTAATCTTATGACTCAAGATTACCCTCACCAAATTGACCATCAAAGTGAAGTCGTTGGCGCTTATGTTTTGGATTGTTTAAGTAATCAAATTGATGCGTACTTAGCACGCTGTGTCGTCTTAGCTACAGGTGGCGCTGGAAAAACATATCGTTATACCACAAACCCCATGATAGCAACTGGCGATGGCGTTGCTATGGCGTATCGTGCAGGTGCGCGCGTGGGTAACATGGAGTTTTATCAATTCCATCCAACATTACTGCATCATCCAACACTCACAAACTTTCTCATTTCAGAAGCTGTACGCGGGGAAGGTGCTTTTTTACGCCATGCAGAAACAGGCGAGCGCTTCATGCAACGTTATGCACCAGAGCAATTAGAACTTGCAACACGAGACATCGTCTCACGTGCTATTTTTAA
>JAGVJT010000145.1 GCA_020050955.1 Legionellales bacterium
ATTTCGCCGATTGCAGTTCCTGAGCTTGGTACAAACGACATGGTGTTTGATAATACGCTTGAGGCGATAAAGCGTTGGTTGCCTGGTTATTTACGTCATCGATTTGAAGCATTACGTGGTAATTACGGTGAGATTATCAATAAACGAGAGTCGTTATCTCGGAAGATAGCGAGCATCAACGCAAGACGTGCACCTGCGAATGAACCAGAACATGCACTGTTAACCAAAGAATTGGCAAAAATACGTCATGAGTTTGCAGTGGTTGTCTCGATTCAAGTAGGAGAGGCAATCGATGAAACAGCATTTCAGGCCTATGTGAATAGTGTGATTGAAGATATTTCGGTAAAACGCGAAGCACCATTATTTGTATCAATCCTACCGTTGAAAGAGCAACGTGAGCATGTAGCCAAATTATTGTTCAACATGAAGCCTGTTCCACTGAAAAAAATGTTAGAAAAATCGGTGGAAGCAGCTGAGCTTTTAGTCATGGCGGTTGATGCGCACGCGCCTATTCATCAAACAGCGCAAGTGATGGAACAATACAGTAAAAGTGATGATTTGATGATTCAGATGATGATTCGTGTAGCAAAAGCAAAGCAAGCCGCAGCATTACCACAGCCATCTTCGCCTGTTAGCGTGGTACAAGAGATGGCTGTTGAGCCTAAACAAAGTCCGACTTCCCCACCGGTTGTTGACGCACTCGCTGAGAAGGCAATGCGTGCCATGGAGCGACGACGAGCAGTAAAACGTGGGCAATCTGTTGAGAATAACACACAAACTGAAGCACTAAAACGCGAAGAAGCGGCGAAAAAAGCAACGCAAAAAGCGGCCCAATCGAAACGTCATCTACGTGAAGAGCACTTCGATGAGCGGCTTAATCAAGATCCAAAAAGACGTGAAATGATTCACGCAATTAATTTGCGCGCAGAAGAGATTATTAATGCGTTTGATGTTTTTTTAAAAAACACACAATACTCGTTTCCTCATCAATCTTTAAACGGTTTGATGCATGAAATGAATGAGCATAAAGAAGCCTTCAAGCTTCGAGAAACTTATTCTCATGGTAAGTCGTACCCTTATCGGGAAATTGATCTTCCAAAATATAAACAACGCAGTCATGCAACGTTTGCAAAATATCAAGACGCGCTGCATGAGCCTATGGCATCGCATCGTGCTGTTTTTCAAGCTGTTATCTATGTGTTTCAATCGCTGTTGACACTCTTAGAAACTGCGGTTAATTGGATGATGAATCGTACAGAAAGAGAGAGGTTTTTTAATAAAGCCACAACCATTACAGAACTTGATGAGCGCATTGAAGAGTTTAAGCAAAATCTGGATGCTTTAGAGAATGAGCTACGTAGTGGTCTTGCATCAAATGGGCCTCAAGGGGCGATGTAACATTATCATTTTAGAATACTAACGGAGGATAGGATGTTTTTTAGCCGACAAACGACAGCAATAAAAGCAAAAAGCGAAGCCGTATTATGGGCAAGTCTTCTCGTGAATACACAAGCAAAAGCGTTGCGTGAAATGTTTCATTTAATTACACAAAGAACGCATGCAATTGACGTTCGTCTTAAAGAGCTAAAGGCATTGTTAGAGGCAGAACCAAGCACGAAGGATGCAATCCATGATGAAATACATGCATTGGTGAAAGAGCTTGTATCGCTTGATAGTTCGAAAGACTATTTGAAAATTCACGTACCTTATTTGGTAAAAAACAAACAAAAACTTTTGTCCAATAGCAATGCAGAATCGATTACATGGATGTCTATTCAGGATTTGTTTGCATCACCATTTGACTATTGCTATGCACCACTGAAAAACTCCTCATGCTTAGGCCCTGCGTTTAATGATTTGAAAGAGCTTCAGGCGGCGTTTCTGCAAATGCAAGCGAAAGCGAAAAAAACAACCGATAAAGCGATGAATCTTTCGCTTGCACTGATCATACTGAAATCTGTATTGGTGATGATACTTTCGATTGCGCTATTACTGGCTGCTGTTGCAGCCTTGGCAATGTTTCACATCGCGATACCACTTTTGGTGGTAGGTATAGCCTCTACACTTTATATGATGAGTGTGATGGTGATGGATATGGCTATTTCTAAAAAGCAAATTGCACATGCCGAAAATGTTCTTAATCAACCGATTGATACGAGTAACTTAACACAAAGCTTTGATGAATTGGATCAATTGGTTCGTGAACTAGATGGTGCTAACACACCTGATGTTGAACATGATACGACACCTGCACTTGGTATGACCGCTTAATAAAACCATATCTCTGTACATGAGCGATTTTTTTGTCATGTACGGAGAAACTATAAATTTAAAAAGAGGCTAAGATTTCCTCTAGAATTCCTAGAAGCTGTTGACAATTGAACCCCGCCGCCTACGTCCCGCGGCTTGTCCGTTGGATCCAGAAGATCGTCAGGTTTAAACCGATCAAGGTAATTTCTAATATATTGATTAGAAAAAATTTTAGTCTCTTTTCGTTATTTGGGAGCAAACAATGTTTTTTAATCGACAAAAAAAAGTCATTCAAGCAAAAAGCGAAGCGGTGCTGTTGGCGAGTCATTTGGTGAACATGCAAGCAAAAGCGTTGCGTGAAATTTTTGAGCTAACAACGCGCAGACTCAGTGTTATTAGTACAAAAATTGCAGAATTTAAAGCGTTGAACGCAGCGGATGCAGATATTACTGATGCGATGAGAGATGAGGCGATATCGTTGCTTGAAGAAAAAAAATCGTTAGAGTCATCCACACAACTTATTAAATTTATCGTGGTGCGCTTAGTTAATCATAAGCGAATCTTACTATCTCATGAAAATGCAACGATTATTAAACACATGAATATCGATGATATATTTTCAGCACCGTTTAACCATTTTATTACTACTTCATGTGTAGGGCCGATGGCTTTTGAAGCGCAAAAACTTCAAGCCTCTTTTGCGCGTATGCAGCGGCAAGTAAAAACTGCCTCTAACAGCGTAATGAAACTTTCGTTAGCCATGCTGATGTTAAGAACAATTTTGGTGGTTACGCTTGCATTTGCGCTGACGATCGCTGCGACATCGGCTTTAGCCGCGCTTCATATTGTACTACCACCTCTTGTGATGAGTCTTTGTTCTTTTATATTTATGCTGAGTGTCGTCATAAAAAATGCTCTAATAACCGCGAAACAATTCCAGCACGATCTAGACGGTTTGGATCAACCCATTGATACGAGCAATTTAGCGCAAAATTTTGATGAGTTGGATGAATTGATTCGTGAAATGAATAATGTTGACGAGCTTGAGATGGAGTGTGATACGTCCTCGCATTTTCGTTTAACAGCGTAAGAAAGTAACGTTAAAAAGAACAGTCTTTATACAAAGAAAGACTGTTTATTTTATGTACGATTGATTTGAGCGTTGTTTTTGCTCGTACACCGTGTTTGTGTTAGAGTAGTTGCTATTTTGATTAATTAAGCATCAGATTATGCGAGATTCTATACCGTCTTCCATACGGACTCCTATTTTATATGCCTTCATGATTCTACTGGGTCTGTGGAGCGGTTTTTCTGATATTACGGCCCTGAAAACGACGGGTGTTTTTATTGCAGATGTGTTTATTCGTATTTTTAAATGCATCAGTTTGCCGATCATCGCATTGTCTATTATTGTGACGTTGTCACATTATCGTTCTAACGGTTTGATGCGTCGTGTTTGGTTGCGTACCTTATGCTATACACTAAGCACAACGCTTGTGGCCGCGATGATAAGTTGCGCGTTGTATCTTGTGATTCAACCGCAATCTGTGACAAACAGTGTGTCGAATGTAACTAAAGCTTTACCAACTTCCAATCTAAGTTATCTGCAGCATATTTCGAATTTAATTCCGACAACGTTTTTTACGCCATTTCTTGAAAATCAAGTGTTGACGGTGTTGTTTTTAGGCATTGTTATGGGTATTGCGATTCGTTTTATTCCCGATCGCGAAGCGCGAGAAACCATTACGCATTTTTTCCGTGGACTGCATGGCTTAATGATGGTGATTACGCGCTGGGTGATTGCAATTATTCCGCTTGGGCTTTACGGATTCATCACCTCAACTGTGGTTCAGTTGCGTGAAGGGGGGGACTTAAAAGGCATTGGGCAGTATTTGCTGGTTATTGTTCTTGCAAACTGCATTCAAGGGTTTATTGTTTTACCTCTTTGGTTAAGATGCCATGGTATTCGTGCATTTCGTACCATGAGGGGTATGTTGCCTGCGTTATCGTTGGCTTTTTTCTCAAAATCATCGGTTGGGACATTGCCTGTAACCATGAATACCATTGAGAAAAATCTTGATGTCAGGCCTCAAATAAGTCGCTTTGTGCTGCCATTATGTACCAGCATTAACATGAATGGATGTGCCGCGTTTATTTTTACAACTGTGATTTATTTGATGCAGAACAATGGGATGTCAATGTCGTTTACCTCCATGGCCGTGTGGATTGTGGTGGCAACGATTGCGGCGATTGGCAATGCAGGTATTCCCATGGGGTGTTTTTTCTTAAGCATTAGTTTGTTGGTGAGCATGAATGTGCCAATCACATTAATGGGTATTATTTTGCCATTTTATGGCTTAATCGACATGTTAGAAACTGCTTTAAACGTTTGGTCTGACTCATGTGTGGCACGTGTCATTGATGAAAAAATTGTTGATGCAGAGAGTGAAGAGTCTCTATGATACGATTTTTTGAGCTTCTTCATAAATTCAAACGCTATTTATTAGTTGGTGGATTTAACACGTTGTTGTCTTTTTTGATTATGTATATCGGTTCATTGTTTGGGATCAATTATTTGGTTTATACCGCTATGGGGTATTTAACAACCATTGTGTTGAGTTTTTTTATGAACTTGCGTTATACATTCAAAGTTCGTGATCGGACCATGCATCGCTTATTAGGATTTATCACAGTCAGCCTTACCAATTTAGCGGTTGTTGAATGCATTGAATATCAGTTGGTCGAAACGTTGTTAGTTCAGAAGCAAATCGCGATTATTGCAGGCATGAGTTGGTATGTTGCGGTTGGTTTTTTGGTTAATAATTACATCGTTTATCGCAATGTTCATCTTGATAAAGCATCTTAATTATTTTCTGCGTATTTTTTGAATGAGTGTCTTACCCGCGTAAGCGGGTATTTAGTTTGGCAATAGCGTTCATTTTTAGGTTAGCAATTGTTTTATAATGTCATAATAAAGCGCGGATAGCTTTTCTAAATCATCGGATAAAATATGCTCATTCACTTGATGGATGGTGGCATTGATTAATCCTAGCTCAATGACCTCAATGCCGTAAGGTGCAATAAAACGGCCGTCAGACGTCCCGCCTGTGGTGGATAAGATCGGAGGCTCACCGTACGCCTTTTCAATCGCATGTACACATGCGTTAAGTAGCTCTCCTTTTGAGGTTAGAAAGGGCTCGCCATTTAATTGCCATGTGATGCTTGGTGTGAGTGCATGTTGTTTCAATAAATCTTCAACTTTTTGCATTAAGAGAGGGGCGGTTTGCTCTGTGGAATAGCGAAAATTTAAATGAACAATAAGTTGTTCTGGAATAATGTTGGATGCTTCGCCACCTGCATGAACATGGGTGATCTGTAAGGATGTCGGGGGGAAATGCTTGTTGCCTTGATCCCAGGTTGTGTGCGCAAGTGTGTGTAACGCAAGCATGGCATCATGGATAGGGTTTTGCGCTAAATGAGGATAGGCAACATGCCCTTGTTTTCCATGAAAGGTGAGGTGAGCGGTAAGCGAGCCTCGCCGACCTATTTTTATCATATCGCCCACGTGCGATTGACTGGATGGTTCGCCAACCAAGCAGTAATTTGGCAGAGTGTGTTGTTGATGAAGTTTTGCCATGACATGCGGTGTGCCTCGTTCAAAATCATTGCCTTCTTCGCCACTGGTGATGAGAAAACCAAGGCTGCCTTTAAAATCAGGATGCGTGTTAAGAAAATGCTCACTGGCATGTAACATCGCCACAATGCTGCCTTTCATGTCTGCTGTGCCGCGGCCATACAATTTATTATCTTGCTCGTGAAGCGTGAAAGGGTCGTTATGCCATGCGTGATGATTACCTGCAGGCACAACGTCAGTGTGGCCTGCAAACAGTAAAAAAGGTGCTTCTGTTCCAATGCGTGCAAAAAAATTTGAAACGGGTGCGTTATTCATGCGTTGACATTGAAATCCTAAAGTTTCAAGCTGCTTAATAAGGTCATCTTGGCAGCCTGCATCCTGTGGTGTGATGGATGGATAAGCAATCATACGCGCTAATGTTTCTTTGAGATTTATCATGATGCGCTATCTCTTAAAAGTTCATTAATACTAACTTTGGCACGTGTTTTTTCATCGACTTGTTTGACAATGACAGCACAATAAAGACTATGGCTACCGTCGGCACTGGGAAGGTTTCCTGCGACGACCACTGATCCTGCCGGTATTCGACCGTAAGTAATGTCACCGGTTAAGCGGTTATAAATTTTTGTGCTTTGACCTAAAAATACGCCCATGGAAAGCACTGAGTTACGCTCAACAATCACACCTTCAACAACCTCTGAACGTGCGCCAATAAAACAATTATCTTCGATGATAGTCGGATTAGCTTGTAGTGGTTCTAATACGCCGCCAATCCCGACGCCACCGGAAAGATGAACGTTTTTTCCGATTTGCGCGCAAGAGCCAACGGTTGCCCATGTGTCGACCATGACTCCTTCGTCGACATACGCACCGATGTTGACATATGAAGGCATTAAGATGGTATTTTTTCCAATGAATCCACCACGACGAACCATGGCAGGAGGTACAATGCGCGCGCCTATCTCTGCAAAGGCTGCTGGCGACATGTCACTAAATTTTGGCGGTATTTTGTCATAAAATTGGCACAATCCACCTGCATCCATCATACGGTTATCGTAGCATCTAAAGGATAATAAAATCGCTTTTTTAAGCCATTGATGCACAACCCATTCGTCTGCAATTTTTTCAGCAACACGTAAATTTCCTGTATCAAGTTGATTGAAAATATGTTCAAGTGCTTCTTTTAAATCATTCGGGACATTATTGGGCGATAGCGTTTGACGGTTTTCAAAATAGTATTCGATGCATGATTGGTAAGACGGCATATTTATTCCTTGCTAAATCAGGTTAAGTGCATGTGCTTAAGTGCGTTATCAAGATCTGCTTTCAGATCATCGACATGTTCAACTCCAACTGATAATCGAACAAATCCATCAGAAATGCCGAGCGCTTGGCGTTGAGTCAGCGGAATGGATGCATGTGTCATGATGCCTGGGTGCTCGATTAAACTTTCAACACCACCTAAGCTTTCGGCGAGTGTAAACAAATGACAATGCGATAAGAATGCACGTGCTTTGTTTAAACCACCTTTTATGGTCATGGAAATCATACCACCAAACGCATGCATTTGGCGTGTTGCAAGTGCATGTTGTGGGTGATTAGATAATCCTGGATAAATAACATGTTCAACCAAAGGATGTGTGTTTAACCAGGCCGCAAGCTCTGCTGCGTTATCACAATGGCGTTGCATACGTAATGGCAATGTTTTCAGGCTGCGCAAAACTAAAAAACTGTCAAAAGGTGCGCCAATGCTGCCACAAGCATTGTGTAAAAAAGCAAGTTTGTCTGCAAGTGTTGGTTGGTTGCCAACAACGACAATACCACTGACAACATCAGAGTGGCCATTTAAGTATTTTGTTGCAGAATGAAGGACGATGTCTGCGCCTAGCTCAAGAGGGCGTTGGATCCATGGTGTGGCAAATGTGTTATCGACAACCGTGATGATTTGATGTTGTTTCGCTATCGTTGTGATTTGCGCAATGTCGACAAGTTTTAATAACGGATTTGAGGGTGTTTCAAGCCAAATCATGCGTGTTGTTGGTAAAATCGCGTCTTTTAGCGCCTGAACATCGGTCATGTCAACGAATGAAAAGGACAAAGATGAGGTTCGCGTTTTTACTTTATCAAAAA
>JAGVJT010000114.1 GCA_020050955.1 Legionellales bacterium
CGAGAAATTCTCGAGCGAGCGCCTCATTACCGGACATTTTTTGAATGCATAGCGACCAATCAATGGATGGCTTTTTTGCATGATGTAGGATGGTTAAAACTTGCTCTAATAACGTGTGCTCATTAATGGGTTTTGATAAATAGTAATCAATACCATTTTTTTTAAGATTAATGTGATGCAAATCGTGATTGTCAGCACTGATTAAGATAATTGGTGTTTGACGGTTGAGGGTGGATGTTTCACGAATAAGGCGAGAAGCTGCTAAACCATCTAAATGCGGCATATGAAGATCAAGCAGCAGCGCATCAAAGCGTTTTTGGTGGCATGTGGCGACAGTTTGTTCGCCATTTTCAACAAGTTCAACATTACCATCGATGTTAAGCCAGGAATAAAGCAGCATGCGATTGACGGAGTTATCATCTGCGACTAATAGTTTTGGTTTAATTTCTTGAAATTGTTGTCTTAGATGTTTGAGTTTTGAGGGTGTACATAACGACGATGACAATGTAGAAGTGAATGTTCTTGGCAGTGTTGTGAGAGATGTCACAGTTTCTTGTAGTTTTTGAATATTGGGGGGTTTAAAAAGAAAACCTGCCGCACCAATGGATGCATAATTAGGAATAAACCACTTTGACAATAAAACACAAGGAATGGTTTGCTTCTGTAGAAGAGGGGCAATTTGTTCTTCGCAGCCTTGATTGACATTAACAAAAGCAAGCTGGCACTCAGGATGATACATGAAAGCAGCTTCAAGTTGGTCGAATGCTTCAATGCGAATGCAACGAATTCCCCATACACTCAGTCCATGACAAAGTGCATCAAGGTAGAGTGGGTTATCGTCAAAGCAGATGGCATTTAAATGTGAAAAACGGTGTGTTTGTGTCTTTTCTATTTCATAAGCGGTTAGTTTTTCTAGTTTGACATACACGGAAAACGTTGTGCCTTTGTTGAGCTCACTGGTTAAAACAAGCCGTCCGCCCATTTGTTCTGCAAGTTGTTTACAAATCACAAGCCCAAGACCTGAACCGCCGTATCGTCGAGAGATACTGGTGTCCGCTTGATGAAAAGGGTGAAACAGTGTGGCTTGTTCTTCTGGTGTGATACCAATGCCTGTGTCAATGACGGATAAACAGATGGTGTAGTCTTTTTCTGTTTCTTGATCAATGGCCGTTTTGACTAAGACATAACCGCGCTCTGTAAATTTAACAGCGTTATCCACTAAATTACTGATAATTTGTTTCAACCGTAATGGATCACCCAGTACAGTTTGAGGAACATCAATCGCTGTGATTGGAATAAGTTCCAGGCCTTTACGGTGTGCATTTGGTGTGCTTAATGCAAAGATATCATCAATGCAGGCACGAATGTCGAGAGGAATGCTATCGAGTTGTAATTTACAGGCATCAATTTTAGAGTAATCAAGGATATCATTGATAATACTTAATAAATCTTGAGCTGATGCTTTAATTGTTTTTGCATAATCTTGTTCAAGCGGGCCAAGCTGGCTTTCAATGAGTAAATTTGCAAAACCAATGATGCCATTCATAGGGGTGCGAATTTCATGGCTCATGTTGTGGATGAGTGTTGATTTTTGTTGGTATTTTTCGTCTGACTTTCGTTTATCCAAGAGCAATTGGACATTTTTTTCTTCAAGTAATTCATGGCTTTGTTGTAAGTCTTGTGTGGCGAGGTCAATGTGTTGTTGCATGTCATGCATCGCATTTAAATAAGTTTTTTGTAAGTGTGAGCAACCGGCTTCGATGACGCCAATTTCACCCTGATTGGTCACATGAATGGGAGTTTCGAAGGTGTGATTTAGAATTTGTGCCATGCTGCGTCGTAGCCGACTAATCGCATGGTATAAGTTTCTGGCGAAAAATTGATGGATGATAAAGCCTATGAAGGCACTTAAGCATGCAATAAAGAGCGTGATGAACGCCAATTTATAGTATTTTATCCATATATCTTTCATGTCCAAACCCATGGTGACCCAACCAATAATGCGATTAGCATCTAAACCTTGTGTGTTCATGGAGTAAGCATAGGATTGATTGACACGGATTGGTGTTATCACTAACAATCGATAGCCATTTTCTTCTGTGATTTGAACACGCTGTTTTTTAAGTGATGGCAGAGCAAGTGGTTGTTCACCTCGATAAGCTAGCACATCACCGTTTGCATTATAGAAGGTTAGTGATTCAATGGGGTGATTGATAGTTGATGCGTCAATTAATGCTTGAAGCGTGGCGTTGTTATGATGAAGAAGCGACCATTGTGCAACGGGCATTAATTGATCCGTATACATTTTACCAAGGTGTGTGATGGTTGTTTGTCGTTCTTGATAGAGTTGTGTGATGTAAAAAACAGTGAATAGAATAATGACAGCCAACATCGGAACAAAGGTCATAATGCGTAACTGAGATTTGATGCTAATGTTCTTCAATCGCTGACCCATGCTAGATTAACCGAGGGTAAATGAGCTATTATAGCTTGCTTAATTGGTCATCGTAAATGGAGTCTTCATGCGTGTTCGAACGCGTTTTGCCCCGAGTCCTACGGGATTATTGCATGTGGGTGGTGCACGCACTGCCTTGTTTGCTTGGTTGTATGCGAAGCATCATCAAGGTCAATTTATTTTGCGTATTGAAGATACCGACGAAGAGCGCTCAACAGAAGCGTCAGTTGAGGCTATTCTTTCCGGCATGGCGTGGTTAGGATTGACGTGTGATGAAGGGCCTTTTTATCAAACAGACCGTTATCCTCGCTACCGTGCACTCGCACAACAGTTACTTGATGAAGAGAAAGCTTATTATTGCACATGCAGCAAAGAACGCTTAGAAGCTTTGCGAGAAACACAACTTCAAGCCAAAGAAAAACCACGTTACGACGGCCATTGCCGACATCGACAGGTGAAACCAAACGACGGTGAATCGTATGTCATTCGCTTTAAAAATCCTATTGAAGGTGTTGTTTCATTTGAAGATAAAGTTTATGGTGAAATTCATGTTCAAAATAACGAATTAGACGACCTTA
>JAGVJT010000175.1 GCA_020050955.1 Legionellales bacterium
CGAGCAAGCGCTCGAAGAGCGTGCCCGGTATGATCTGGGGATGATCAAAGAAGGCGAACAATATTATCAATTTACAAACTAAGATTTTGACATTGAACTGCGAGACGTAGATTTTCTCAAAAGCTCTAAAACAAGATAGGGGTTAGTTGCATCGGTAATGACGAAGGATGCGGTGATTCTTTCCATAAACTAATCAAATGTCCGCCACCACCAGAGCCTGTTGGTTTAATGGCAATTGCTCCGGCCTCACGAAGTGCTCTCATATGTTCAGCAAGTGTTGGCGTAATAAGGCCCCATTGCTCGAAACAATCGGACGCTTGATTCATGGCATCAGCTAACTTTTTTTCAGAACGATTCATGAGTGCTAAACGTGCTTGTTCAACGCTATTTGCCATTTGTTTGTCGATGGCTTCTGCTCGTGATTTATCGTCATGCCATTGTGTTTGAACTTGATGGATGCAGCGTGATGTTACACCAATTTCACCTGATGAGGACAGACACCAGTGTGGTGACCAATCCATAGTAATTGGTGATGATTGTCCGGCCTTAAAGTAGACACCACCTGATGTTGTGGCTGTTCCTGCAACATCAAGACCACTGCTTTTTCCGTGAAAAACATGTTCTAAGCGTTTTGCAAACTCAAAAATATCAAGCCCTGGTGCGTGTTGAGATTGAAACCATCGTGCAACGGCCACACATAATGCAGCGGAAGCGCCTAAACCAACACCGAGTGGGATATGATTGGTTAAATGAATATGCCCTCTTAAATGATTGTTTTCAATGTTAAGAAGTGCGATACCTTCGTCAAGAACACGCCACACTAATTTATCCATGTAATCGCGTTGCAAACCATCATGCGTTAAGTGCAAAAGTTCGTCTGACGTTTGATAATTTAAGACTAATGTTTTATCCGGGAGAGGAAACACAAGTGCGGGATGACCACGCAAAACAGCATGCTCGCCTGCTAAGATCCATTTGCCATGAGTTGTGGTTTGGAAATCATAACATGTCATAATGACCTACAAAATTCTGTTTAAATTGTGCAGCAAGCTCGATTTGATCTGAGCGGTATAAAAGATGGATATTAGGACCTGCATCCATGGTGACAAGTGGGCCATCACCGTATTGTTGCCAGCATTTTTGAAGTGTTGCGAGCACCTCGTCCGTTTGAGAGGTCATGTAATGAAATGGAGGATTTGATGAGCTAAACAAAGCATGCATGTCTTGAAACTCTCGCCAGCAAATCTCATATGCACTTACCCATTGCATGGCACGCAAGGCCTGTAATAGTTCATGTAAATTTTTTTTTGCACGTATGGTACGTGTGGTGAAGTGATCACTTGTTTTGATGCGTTGATGTGCTTCACTAGATGATACTTTTTTTTCTTCTGAATGAATAAGAATCACTTGATGAAGTAAATGCGTGTAGGGTAAATCAATGGGTTGTGCCGTTTCTGTTTCCCATAATGCCCAG
This sequence comes from Legionellales bacterium, assembly GCA_020050955.1. Classification (GTDB taxonomy): domain Bacteria; phylum Pseudomonadota; class Gammaproteobacteria; order Legionellales; family Legionellaceae; genus JAGVJT01. Next base: position 1,475 of record JAGVJT010000175.1, read on the forward strand.
GGTTCAAAAAATGAGCGACATGATGAGCCTGAACCTTGTCTGCTTAACTGTGCTTGCTCTGTTAATGATGGTGTGTCTTGTTGTGTGAGCGCGGAGCACGCTTTTGTTGCGCAACGTGTTAATGCGGCGAAGCTTGACGCAGAGCTTGCGAGCCCGGTGCCATGAGGAAAATTATTACCAGAACGAACTGTAAATGAACCTTGATAATGAAAATGTTGTTTCACAAGCGCAAGATGTTTTAGAAAACGTGTTTGAGCTTGCATCGAGAATGTATGCTTTAAAAAACCTGATTCAATTAATGGCTCCCAGACATCATGCTCACCATCATGACATTCTAAGATAACACGCGTTTTTAGATGAGGGAGTGTATAAGATAACGATGGATTGGTAGGGTAGTTTTTAATACCGTCTTCTTTCCCCATGTATTTGATAAGCGCGATATTGGCCGGTGCTTCAGCGAGCCATTGCATGGAAATCTCCTTCATTCAACTAGTGGCCTGGCTCATCGTTCCACAAAAGTTTATGCAATTGAATTTGAAAACGAACGGGTAAATTGTCTTCAATAATCCAATTGGCTAACGTTGTGGGTTGAAGTTGTCCGTAGCTTGGTGAAAATAAAATGTGTGCACGAGAGGCGAGTGCGTGTGTTGTTAGCATGTCGCAAGCCCATTCGTAATCTGCTCGGCTGCACAATACAAATTTAATTTGATCGGTAGGTTTAAGATAAAATAAATTAGATAGCTTATTTTTATCACATTCACCGGAGTCTGGTGTTTTTAAATCCATGACGATGATAACGCGAGGGTCTATTTGTGAGCAGTCAAGCGCGCCACTTGTTTCTAGTGAGACGACGTAGCCTTCATCGCATAATCGTTTTAATAGCCTAACACAGGCTGGTTGTGCAAGTGGTTCTCCACCTGTGACGCATATATAACGTGCTGAAAATGAGGCAATGCGCGTCATGATGTCATCGATGGTTGTGCGTTGTCCCCCTTGGAAAGCATAGGCGGTGTCACAATATTGACA
>JAGVJT010000004.1 GCA_020050955.1 Legionellales bacterium
AAAGATGCACGATGTTACCATGGTTATCTGCCATGAGTTGAATTTCGACGTGTCGTGGGTTGAGCACAAGTTTTTCAATGAGCATCGAGTCGTCGGCAAAGTACGCTTGTGCTTCACGGCGTGCGCCAAGAAGCGCTTGATGAAACTCATCCTTACTGTAAACGCTACGCATTCCTTTGCCGCCACCACCCATGGCCGCTTTTAATAGTACCGGAAAACCGATGCGTTGAGCTTCAGAAAGTAATTTTTCGTCGGATTGATCAACGCCGTGATAACCCGGCGTGAGCGGAACCGACGCTTTCTCAAGGCGTTGTTTTGCTAATTGTTTCGATGCCATCACATTCATTGCGTCAATGGAAGGCCCCACAAATACGATACCGGCTTTTTCGCAGGCGTCTGCAAAATGCGCATTTTCAGATAAAAAACCATACCCAGGGTGAATGGCTTCGGCGCGACTTTGGCGTGCGACCTGCATGATAGCATCGATGTTTAAATAACTTTGTTGTGAAGGTGCTTCGCCAACATACCAGGCTTCGTCTGCGAGCTTGACATGGTGTGCTTGTTTGTCTGCTGAAGAATAAATAGCAATGGTTCGGATACCTAAGCGACGTGCTGTTTTAATGATTCTGCATGCAATTTCACCACGATTTGCGATGAGTAATGTTGTAAACATGGCTAGTTTTTACTCCCAGCTAATGGTTTCTTTATTCAAAAAAGCACGAATGCCACGTTGTCCTTCATGTGAAACGCGTTGTTTTGCAATTTTTGTGGCAGTAAATGTTTGTAATGATTCATCAATCTTACAACGGCCAACATGATGTACCAACGCTTTTGCTTGACGGCATGCTTCTGGTGGAAGTTTACTTAATTTGTGCGCGTATTCTGTCGCCATCGTAAGTAAATTCTCTTGAGTTACGATGTGATGGATGAGTTGATACCGTAAGGCTTGCTCGGCGTTAAATGATTCGGTACTCATAAAAAGCCACGCGGCATTCCGCTCGCCAATCGCACGAATAACATAAGGGCTGATCACTGCAGGAATGAGCCCTAATTTGACTTCGGAGAAGCAAAAAGAGGCAGAGTTCGCTGCAATGGCGATATCACATGCCGCAATAAGCCCCACGCCGCCACCCATGGCTGCTCCTTGCACGATAGCGAGTGTTGGTTTTTGGCTTTGATAAAGCGTATGCATGACACGAGCAAGTACTTTTGCGTCCTCAATGTTCTCTGCTTCTGTGAGGTTCACCATACGCTGCATCCAGCTTAAATCAGCACCTGCTGAAAAATGCTTGCCATTGGCTTTCAACGCAATAATGCGAACACGTTCGTCGGTTGCTGCGTGCTCGAGCACTCGTTGAAGCTCGAGTAACAATGTATCGTCAAATGCGTTATGTTTATCGACACGATTTAACGTGACGAAGAGCACGTGATGATCTAATTCTGTTAATATATCTGACATAATGAGTTCCTTTCATGACGCACGGATAGCATTACATTCGAAACACACCAAATGCGCTTGATTCAAATGGGGCGTGATGAGTAATCCACAAGCTTAATCCTAAAACTTTTCGTGTATCACGTGGTGCGATGACACCATCATCCCACAATCGTGCACTGGTGTAATAAACATTGCCTTGTGTTTCATATTGCTCACGCAACGTGGCTTTAAATTGTTCTTCTTCTTCAACAGGCCACGTTTTTCCAAGTTTGTCTTGTTTTTCTCGATTAATTTGAGCAAGCACGTTAGCCGCCTGTTCGCCACCCATCACCGATGTGCGTGCATTAGGCCATGACCATACAAAGCGTGGGTCGTAGGCGCGTCCGCACATGGCATAATTGCCTGCGCCGAAACTACCACCAATCATGACCGTGAATTTCGGCACACGTGCATTGGCAACCGCCATCACCATTTTAGCACCATGTTTTGCGATGCCTGCCGCTTCAACTTTACTGCCCACCATGAAGCCTGTAATGTTTTGCAAGAAGAGCAAAGGAATTTTTCGTTGCGTGCATAATTCGATAAAATGCGCCCCTTTAACCGCACTTTCTGCAAATAAAATGCCATTATTGGCAATGATGCCAATGGGATAGCCATAGATGTGTGCAAAACCACAAACCAGCGTCGTACCATATAAGGCTTTAAATTCATCAAATTCAGAACCATCGACGATACGTGCAATCACTTCACGAACATCGAATGGTTTGCGGGGATCAGAAGGAATAATGCCGTGTAATTCTTCGATAGAGTAAAGTGGCTCGCAACTTTCTATTCTTGTTTTGCAATCAGGTTGTGGGCGATTCAAATGATTTACAATGTTGCGTGTTAAGGTTAGTGCATGTTCGTCATTTTCAGCATAATGATCTGCCACGCCTGACTGTCGGCAATGAATGTCAGCACCGCCTAAATCTTCGGCACTGATGATTTCACCGGTTGCCGCTTTTACTAATGGTGGACCGCCTAAAAAAATAGTCGCTTGTTCTCGTACCATGATCGATTCATCAGCCATGGCCGGGACGTAAGCGCCTCCTGCAGTACAAGAGCCCATGACCACTGCAATTTGAGGGATATTTTTTGACGACAACATCGCCTGATTGAAAAAAATTCTGCCGAAATGTTCTTTATCGGCAAAGCCCTCATCTTGTTTTGGCAAAAACATCCCGCCTGAGTCAACTAAGTAAATGCACGGAAGATGATTTTCGTCAGCAATTGCTTGCGCGCGTAGATGTTTTTTTACCGTTAAAGGGTAATATGTACCACCTTTCACTGTGGCGTCATTGATCACAATCATGCATGCTTGTCCTGATACCATGCCGATACCTGTGATAATGCCGGCAGCAGGGACGTTGTCGTTATAAACATGAAAAGCGGCTAACTGAGACAACTCAAGAA
>JAGVJT010000158.1 GCA_020050955.1 Legionellales bacterium
ATGGGATAATCAGGATGCAGCCTACACATATTTTTTTAGCGTTATTCTTAGTTGCTATTTGGGGATTTAATTTTATTTTTGTACAAATCTCCTTGACTGAAATGTCAGCGTTATTGTTATGTGTCTTACGATTTTTCTTTGCCAGTGTGCCAGCGATTTTTTTTATTAAAATTCCTGCTGTTTCTTGGCGATTGCTTGTGCCTTACGGTTTTTTTACCTTTGCTTTGCAGTTTATTTTTATTTTTGCAGGCATGCAGGAAGGGGTGCCTGCGGGGCTAGCAGGGTTGTTAGCACAAGTACAAGTCTTTTTTAGTTTTTTCTTTGCCGCTATTTTCTTAAAAGAACGCATTACCAAATGGCAACTCACAGGCGCAATCATTGCTTTTTGGGGGATTTCGGTGGTGTATAAGCACACAGGAGGTGAGGTTTCTCTTGTTGGTTTTTTATTTATTCTAATAGGAGCTATGTCGTGGGGCATTGGGAGTGTTTTGGCTAAAAAAATTGGCTCGGCGAATGCCATGGGGCTTGTGATTTGGGGGAGTTTTATTGCATTTTTTCCGCTCTTTGCGTTGTGTGTTGCACATGAAGGCTTACAGCACATGAAAGACATGGTTGGACATCTGTCGATTAAAACTTGGCTTGCCGTGGGGTATGTTGTGTATGCTTCGACATGGTTTGGTTATGGCGTGTGGAATTGGCTGCTTGGGCGTTACTTTATAGGAACGGTTTTACCCTTTACATTTCTTATTCCTGTTTTTGCCATGCTAGGTTCGATGTTCGTTTTTCATGAACCATTACAACCATGGAAGATGTTAGCAGGCTTACTCATTGTGTTTGGTTTGTGCATTAACTTATTCGGCGCACGCGCTGCTGTGTGGCTGAGTGCACGCTATTTAGGTGGGAATAAATGAGAAAATTGCACATGGCCGTGACGTTTGAGTGCGGCACGGTGTTTTTTATCTAAACCAAATAAGCGATACGCAAGCATGGGAACGATCAAAATGGCCAACCCAATCCAAAACGCAATACGATAGATATGATCACTGTTTGCAGCTAAAAAGAGTAAGCATCCAATCATTAAGATAATGGCAAGCAGTCCCGTGTAAGGTGAGCCAGGCGTTTTATAACGAAGATCCGCAGTTGTGTAGCCTGCTTTGACAAGTTTTCGGCGAAAATTAATTTGCGCCCAACATAGCGATATCCATGCAATCGCGCCCGTAAAACCAGAAACTAATAACAACGCAATGTATAATGTCGATTTTCCAAAAAAATAACTCATCAAAAGCAGAACCCAAATCGAGATGAGCGTGACAATGCCTGCATTTTGAGGAACAGCATTTTGATTAAGCTTCGCCAATTTTTTAGGTGCCATGCCATTGCGTGCTAGGGCATGTAGTGAACGGACAATCCCATAAACACCGGAGTTCGCGCATGATAATGTGGCAAATAATGTCACACAACTGGTGGCAACGCCTGCCCATTTTTGCCCATGAAATAATAAGGCTTCTGCAAACACAGAATTGGTGAGGTTTGCTTTTTGCCAAGGAAAGATTAGAACAAGACAAAAAACCGGTACGATGTAGATAAATAAAATGCGAAAAGTTACATTTCGAATTGCACGTGGAATCATGCGCGCAGGATCTACCGATTCTCCTGCCGCAAGCCCAATGATTTCTGAGCCTTGGTAGTTAACGAGTAGTAAAACCATTGCTGTGAGAAAAGGCATAAATCCATTGGGAAATAACCCTCCATGCCCTGTAATGTAGGTTAATCCAATCATTTTAGCAGGATGCGTACCTTTATGGAGAACGCCAAAAAAAATTAAGAGTGATAAGATCACAAAACCAAATAGCGCGATGATTTTAATCAGAGCTAGCCAAAACTCAATTTCACCAAACGTACCGACTTTGACGAGGTTGATATAGGTAATCAGTACTCCAAAACCAACCGCCCAGGCATAACAATTGATGCCGGTGAAATACTCCATAATAATGCCGCCCGCCAAACATTCGGCAGGAATATATGCGACCCAGCTTATCCAATAAGACCAACCAACACCACAAGCGAGAGACGGTGAAATAAAATCAGAGGTGTAATTGATAAACGAGCCTGATATAGGGATAGCAACGGCAAGTTCACCCATGCAAAGCATGGTTAGATAAATGATGAGGCCACCGAGTAAGTAAGCGAAGCAAACGGAGGGACCAACGTCATGAATAACCGCACCTGTGCCTAAAAAATAGCCCGACCCAATAATGCCGCCTAAGGCGATGAGCTGAACATGTCTATCTTTTAATGCTCGACGAAACTCACCTTCTCGATGGGGAGTGTGCTTGAGTGTATTATGGGCGGTCACTGGCAGTTTATTCCTCTATGAGGGAAAATGTTTAATGTTATTAGTCAGTTATTTATGATAGCGAGAATAGTGCTTATCATGAGCCATGAGAGCAGGCGTTGATTAATTAACATGCTAGTTTCAAATTAGGGGCTAAAGATACCATAAGTTTATTCGAGTTGAAAATGGACTTTCAAGTGATTATTGACCTTATCTTTTGTTATGATGCGTTAGTCTAACTAAATTGAATCATGATGTGTTTGGTAAGGTAGGATGAGTCTATCTTTTGAAGTTGAAAATAATGAATTTCGTCATGAGTTTTTCTTTCATTTAAGTATTGCTCGTTGAGGTTACCTATGTATCGTTTTATCCGTGCGTTATTATGGAAATTAGAGCCAGAAAAAGCACATCATTTGGCATTGAACTTACTAAAGCATCTTCCTGGATTGTTATGGCCTAAACCTATTGACGGAGAAATTCATGCAATGGGGTTGGCGTTTCCTCATGCGGTGGGGCTTTCTGCAGGGTTTGATACCAATGCTTCATACTTGAATGCGCTTTCTAAGCTTGGATTTTCGTTTATTGAAGTGGGTGGCGTGACCCCAAAGCCGCAAGCTGGCAATCCAAAGCCTCGGTTATTTCGACTCAAAGAGGCGAATGCGTTGATTAATCGCATGGGTTTTTGTAACGATGGCGTGGATGCATTGGTTGCACGGATACAACAATCACATTATGACGGTATTCTTGGTATTAACATTGGAAAAAATAAAGAAACATCGCTTGATCATGCTGTGAATGATTATCTTTTCTGTCTCAAAAAAGTTTATACCGTAGCATCTTATGTGACGATTAATATCTCGTCGCCAAACATGCCTCAGTTGCGAGATTTACAACAGTCGACGTATTTTTACGATTTAATGAGTCAGCTTCGAGAAGAACAATTGCATTTAGCGGATATGACAAAACGCTATGTCCCGATGGTGGTAAAATTATCTCCTGATGAATCAGATGACGCATACAAGCGTATGGCGAGTACGTTGGTTTCGCTTGGCATCGATGGCATTATTGTTTCGAATACTACCACCTCACGGCAAGGGGTTAATCATTTACAACATGGTGAAGAGATAGGCGGCTTAAGTGGCCAGCCGCTTGCAGCACGTGCCAATGCTTGTTTGCAAATGCTTAAAGCAGAGGTGGGTGATGTGATGACATTGATTGCTTCTGGCGGCATTGATAGTCCCGAAAAAGCGCTTCAACGGCGAGCGTCTGGAGCAACACTTTTACAAGTCTATTCAGGATTAGTGTATCAAGGGCCGTGGCTCATTCATCAATTAACAAAAGCCTTAAGAAATGAGCCATAGAACATCACGATTTTGAAGGATGGATAAAGCATGTATTCGGTTCCTCTTCGATATTCATTTGTTTTAATGTGTCACGCATGGAAGTTGTTTTAGACATGAATGGTGCTGAGTCGATATGATGATAATTCAGATGCGATTGAAGACCTGACTCTGGCTTATTAATCCAGACTGTCAGTTTCGCATTCTGAGGTAATTTATGCACATAATCGTTAATGGTTTTGAGTGCGTCTGTACGCTTTTCCAAATTATCATGCGGTAGCAAATTGTATTGATAAATCAATGCGTTTAGTTTCTCGTCCCCAGGTAACTCGTTTAAAATAGGCATAATGGCATCCCATAAGTAAAGTTACATTGAACCTAAACCATTGTCTTCAGCATGATGAAAATCGTGTTTAGGCTGCTTCCTCAAAACTAAGTATAGCAGAGTATTTTTTAGTCATAAGTTTGATTTTCAATACGAAGTCAAGTATTCTTCACCACCTTGGAGAGATGGCCGAGCGGTCGAAGGCGCACGCCTGGAAAGTGTGTATACGGCAACGTATCGAGGGTTCGAATCCCTCTCTCTCCGTACCG
>JAGVJT010000018.1 GCA_020050955.1 Legionellales bacterium
AGTTGATCAAACCTGGCGCGATAATTATTGGCTAATTTATCTTTTACCATGCCCCAATCTAATGAAAAACCAAGGGGTTTTAAGAGCTCGTTGGCATGATCTTGTTGAAAAAACTCACTAAAACCAGCTAAGCCATCTAATTTTGTGAATACCAACGCGGTATCAACACGATGATTGAGTGCTTGCCCGAAACGTTGCAACAACTGTGCTTGTATTTTGAGCATTTGAGCCATTTCAGAGGGATGAAGTTCGCATAACGTATTCGCATCTATTGTCAGCATCAGGCCTGTAACGCGCACTGCGCGATGGCAACGATTCAATTCTTTTAACGTGTGTTGAAGCAACGTGTTGCGATGATTGAGCCATGCTTCATTGAGTTCAAGCAGAATGCCTTGAGCATTGTAATAAATCTCTGCACCGGGTTCGGTGGTCACGGTGACATGTTCAAAGGTGCTTTGACGAAGCAAAGCTGTTTTACCCTGTTTTGATTGACCAATAACGAGAATGAATGATAGCGGGTGTTGATGTGGCTTTAGTTGCAGAATAACTTTTTTGAGTGCATCTGTGAGAGCGACTAACGACGTGTCCATTAACGATCCAAATTAATGCGTTGAGCTTGCTCAACATAAAGTGTTTTTGCTCGGTGATCTAATAAGTTTTGACTGATGATGTAACTTACAATGAGAACGCCAAGCCCAATAAGTGCTGCTTTCCATACCATGGGTGAATGTTGGACGACAGGTTGTGTTTCACGTGTTTCTCGAAATAACCGTAGTGGTTTATGAACGCGGTTTTCTTGAATCATGTCATAAAGCTCTTGAATAAGGTTATCCAGTGTTGCTCGCCCATCCGTGCGTTGATGGTACTCACCTTCAAAACCGAGTGTTAAGCAGTAATAAGCCAATTCAAGTAAGTCCAAATATTGATTCGCACGCTCTTTCATGTGTTGAACAATGTCAAAAAAACGTTGTTGAGGGCCAATGTTGTCATGAGATAAAGGCGTGAATGCCATGAACTGAGCGGGGGTGCCTTGAAGACGCAAATACGTTTTACCCAAAAATTCATCAATCGTCGCACTTAACAAGTATTCTGCAATGCTCATGAGTTCAATAACATAATTTAAACTCGCAAGCTTGCTTCGAAACGATTTCCATTCATGTTCAATGTTTTCACGAGCCGCTTCGATGGGGGGAAGCGTTTGAGTGACTGAAAAACGCTCAAGCAATGAAAAAAGAGGGCTTGCTGCAGCAAGAATAGGGTTCGTGCTCGATGTTAATGTAAAGAGCTTCGAACGGTAATAACCTTGTTGAATTTGAGCAGGATAAGGTATGGCTATTTGATTAAGCCACAAGGCCGAAGAAGGCTCCACTGACATGATCTCACTCCATTGGTCATAAGTTGTCACTATCACTTGACATACCGTGCGTGTATTGCGTTGGCACCCTCTGATAGTACGTTATCTTGATTCGGATGAGAAGCGCTTGACCTGATTCTTAAATCCTTTTAATGTGTTTTTGTTCAATGTCCAACTGAGAAAATATGGAAATTCTCTGCTTTTTTGCAGGCGCTGCTTTTTTATTGACAAAAAGTGCTTATCCTGTTGGTTTACCCGTGCTTTGTCTATGGTTTCGACCGCACTTAAAGTGGGGCATTTGCTTTTTGTTAGGCGTTCTTTGGAGTGGTGTGCATCAATATGTTGTTATGCCGCGTGATTTTCCAAAAGAGGCCGTTCTTTCTCGTGTGACGTTAGAAGGCGTTGTGGCATCTATTCCCATTGTGCGTGCAGATGGTTCGGTGCAGTTTCAGTTTTTAGCGGATAGATTAGAAACAAAACCTGTCAGTGGATTAATCGCCTTATCATGTTATAACCATTGCCCCTCTTTTCAAGCAGGTGAACGCTGGCAGTTGCTGGCCAAAATCAAACAACCACAAAATTTAGGTAATTTGGGTGGCTTTGATTATGTCTCATCGCTTAAGGCGCGACATGTGCAGTGGGTTGGTTATACGCGTGCGGGTCATTTTAAAAAACTTGGCATGCATCATACGCTGTTTCACATGACACAATTGAGAGAGCAGTTAGCCGCGCATTTAGCAGTGATTAATCCTGATGTCGCTACATTAGGTATTTTGCAAGCGTTAACACTCGGTGTGACTAATCATATTGATACTGACACGTGGGGATTATTTCGACGAACAGGTACAACGCATTTGATGGTGATTTCAGGCGCTCACATTGGCTTAATCGCAGGTCTTATGTTTTCGTGCTGTCAATGGATTTGGAGCCGATTGCATCGCGCTTCATTATTTGTGCCTGCACCACGAGTTGGTGCGTTATGCGGATTATTAGCAGCCCTTGGTTATGCACTGTTGGCAGGGTGGGGTGTTTCCACACAACGTGCACTGATTGCATGTTTAGTCATGCTTTCGCGTTATTTTTTAACGTATCGTTTTAGTGTATGGCAAGCGTGGCGTTATGCTTTACTTGGCGTGGTATTATTTGACCCACACGCAGTCATGCTTCCTGGCTTTTATTTGTCATTTCTTGCGGTGGCAATTTTGGTAGCACTTAATCAACGCGTGCCTATTTTAGGGTTTCGAAAAGTCATCTTACTTCAAATCGGGTGCTTGTTGGGGCTAATGCCGTTGACACTCTTTTGGTTTTCTTATGGTTCATTCAATGGTTTTTTTGCCAATTTAATTGCGATTCCTTGGGTGAGCTTCGTGATTATTCCATTA
>JAGVJT010000222.1 GCA_020050955.1 Legionellales bacterium
GGATGAGCCTTCGCCTCGCCCAGAACGAAAACATCGTAGCGTTCCATTCTGCCCCTGCTGCCCGCCGCCATCCTTTTTTGCCGAAGCACCCACAATAAACATAGACCGTGAACTTAAGCGTCAACGTCAAGCAACCACACAAAATGTCACTCCAGGGACAGATGCAACCGCTGAATCGATAAAGCCAACACCTTTACGCCGCAAGCGCGTCAGAAGAAAAATGGATGAGTCATCCGCGCCTTCGTCAATGCATCAAACGCCACTATCTTCCCTCGAATCAGAAACAGCGACACTTGATCCTGCGCTAAAAAAACCACACGCACGTCCCGCCATGAGGCAGCGCTTCTTTCAACCACCCTCGATGGACATGTGTGGAGTGTGCGAAGATCAAGCGGTGCCAACAACAGCGCCAGGCATGGCACAATAATCGAATAAAATTTGGATGCTACCTTATCAAGTAGCATTCAATCTCAAGCTACGTCGTCCCGAGCATCTCTTTTAAACCAGCAAGGTGATGACGTGCCATGGTCTTTGACTGCTCCTCATTACGAACACCTGACTTACCATACCACTCTAAGCTTTCCTCAGGTAACTCATCTAAGAATCGACTGGGGACACAATCGCTAACCTCTCCTGCTCGCCTGCGCTGTTTCGCGAGCGTTAAACAAAGCGATTTTTGCGCTCGCGTAATACCGACGTATGCGAGCCTGCGCTCTTCATCAATCATATCATCGTCAATACTAACACGATGCGGTAGCGAGCCCTCCTCCATGCCAACTAAATATACATACGGAAACTCTAAACCTTTCGATGCATGCAATGTCATTAACTGAACAAGGTCAAGTGATGGATCTTCTGCTTGTTCTAAGCGATCAATCAACATCAATCGATTCAACACATCCGAAAGACCATCTAAACCTTGCTCTTGCTGCTCTTTTAATAACAATCGCTCAATCCACTCGATAAGCTCCCACACATGACTCATACGCTTTTCTGCTTGTGCAGGTGTTTCGCATTGTTCGTAAATGTGAGCCTCATAACCAATTGTTTCAAGCATCTCACGTAAAACATCAACGACACGCACATGATTGCAACGCACTTTAAGCCCTTCAAGCCAGGTTTTAAACGTCAATAATGCAGCGCGAGGTGCCTCACCAAGATAAGTACTTAATGCCAATTGATCACAACAACGATACAAACTTTGCTCTCGTTGTTGAGCGTACTGACCAAGCGATGTTAATGTCGTCTCGCCAATACCGCGCTTTGGCGTATTAATCACGCGCAAAAAAGCTGCATCATCCGCGTCATTGCAAAGTAGTTTCAGGTATGCAAACACATCTTTAACTTCTGTTCGCGCAAACCACGATTGCCCGCCACTCACGCGATACGGAATACCATGTTGACGCAACGCTGTTTCAAACACTCTGGATTGATGATTGCCTCGATATAAAATCGCGTAATCACCATAGCCTGTGCGCGAACGTAATTTATGGCTAATTAAATCAGCCACCACTTGTTCGGCTTCATCTTGCTCGTCTTTACAACATAACACGCGCAATAAATCCCCAGGCCCAAGTTCGCTCCATAAAGTTTTAGTAAATTCATGTGGGTTATGCGAAATAAGATGGTTGGCGGCATGTAAAATACGCCCAGTAGAACGATAATTCTGCTCTAATTTAATAAGACGAAGCGATGGATAATCTTCTTTTAATTGCAACAAATGCTCAGGCTTCGCACCACGCCACGCATAAATGGATTGATCATCATCACCAACCACGGTGAATGCCGCACGCTCTCGCATTAAAAATTGCACTAGAGCATATTGGCACGTATTAGAATCTTGATATTCATCAATCAACAAATAACGCATTTTCATTTGCCAATAAACTAAACTGTCTTGGTGCGTTGAGAACAGTTGCACAGGCAAACAAATTAAATCATCAAAATCAACCGCATTATAAGCACGCAACATTTGCTGATAAGGCGCATAAAACCGTATGGCATCTTCATGAACACTGTCTTTTGGTGTCAAATTCCACACAGTTTGTTCGTCTAAGCGATCATTTTTCCATGTTGAAATCATAGATTGAATACGCCGAACATCCTCTTTATCGCTCGCACGTGCCGCAGGTAATAATTGACGGATGAGTTGTGCCGCATCTTCGCTATCAAAAATAGAAAATCCTGGATTTAATCCGCATCGTCGCACATCACGCTTGATCATGCTAAGACCTAGCGTATGAAAAGTTGAAACTTTCAGTCCTCGACGCGTTGCACTCGGCAGCACCGTCCGCACACGCACTTTCATTTCATTAGCGGCTTTATTGGTAAACGTCACGGCAAAAACAGAATGAGCGGGGTATTCACATGATTGGATAAGATACGCCATTTTTTCTGTGATCACGCGCGTTTTGCCACTGCCAGCACCGGCTAATACTAATAATGGCCCATCAAGATAACGCACCGCAGCCATCTGTTGAGGGTTAAGCATGCCCACTCATTCATTCAAACGAAAAAAGATCACAAGTGTACCATCACGCACAGCATTCGCCCAGAATGATTCGCCTTATCGCCGATAAAATCGTCATTATTGCGTGTGCACATCATCATTAAGAATCATAACACTCGAATGAAGATTTATCGCCTGCCCACAACAGCCTCGCATAGATTGCAACACTTGTTGAAGAGCTAAAAACTTTGTACTCAATTGCAAATAGAGTGCCGCGTTTTCAATATCTTGCGACTCGCTCACTGTTAAATAAGCCGCCTGCCCCATTTCCGTGTAATAATTAAGCTTCACATGACGTCTGGCTGCAATTTCAGGAAATAACCCTGAAAACAACAAGCTTTTATCACCAACATCGCGTAATAATTCGGCTTGCCGTCTTTCTGGTGCATGCATAGATTTAAGAAAATCAAATGCAATCACCGATTCAACCCACTGAATATCTTGTGATGAACGCATTAATAAAAAAACCAAATAGCTCTCAGTATCTTCATTTAAGATAATCTGTGTTGCCATTTGTGCTTCATTCACCAACGCATGCCATTGGCATGTATCTGTTGGAAATAAAATCAGTTGACTCATGATGATTCACCATTATTCTCAGTGGCTTACTTTTAGTTTAGCAAAAATTATGCAATATGCGATGCCACAAGAGACAGATCACTGTATAATCCCCCGTTTGATACTTGATCTCTTACCGAGACTACTTTTACTTGAAGGTTATTATGATTGAACAAATTAGAAATGTCGCCATCATCGCTCACGTTGACCATGGCAAAACGACACTGGTTGACAAGCTTTTAGAGCAAACAGGCACACTCAATGATCGCGCCCCCAAAGTCGAGCGCTTAATGGATTCTAACGCGCTTGAAAAAGAGCGAGGCATTACC
>JAGVJT010000157.1 GCA_020050955.1 Legionellales bacterium
AGAGCTCATGTCAATAAAGTCAATGACCACAAGGCCGCCTAAGTCTCGGAGTCGTAATTGACGTGCAATCTCATCGGCTGCTTCAAGGTTCGTGTTCAAGGCGGTTGCCTCGATGTCCGAGCCACCTGTAGCCTTGGCAGAGTTAATGTCAATCGATACGAGCGCTTCTGTACGATCAATGACTAATGCTCCACCAGAAGGTAATGGCACTTCACGTTGATAAGCGGTTTCAATTTGGCTTTCAATTTGATAAAAATTAAACAGCGGAATCGTGCTGTGATAGAGTTTAAGATTGGGCAGAAAATCAGGCTTAACTTGCTCGATGTATTGTTTTGCTTTGACGTAGGAAATTTGATCATCAATGATAATTTCCCCAATGGATTTACGTAAATTATCGCGAATAGAGCGAATGATGACATCGCCTTCTTGATGGATAAGGCATGGCGCAAGTTGTGTTTGATGCGCTTGCTTAATCGCTTGCCATTGATTGCATAACATGTCTAAGTCAGCTTGTAATTCTTCTTGGCTTTTTCCAACGCCTGCGGTGCGGATAATTACACCCATGTCTTCATCGAGCGTTAATGCATGCAATGTTTCTTTTAATTCGTCACGCTCATCACCTTCGATACGTCGAGAAATACCGCCTGAGCGAGGGCTGTTTGGCATGAGCACTAAATAGCAACCTGCAAGTGTAATGAACGTGGTTAGTGCAGCACCTTTTGTACCACGTTCTTCTTTTTCAACTTGGATGAGCAGCTCTTGCCCCTCACGAATTAGTGTTGTGACAGGAAGTTTTTCATCTTCGGCGGGAATTCGACTAAAATATTCTGGCGCAATTTCTTTCAGTGGTAAAAAGCCTTGTCGTTTCGCACCATACTCAACGAAAACAGCATCAAGACTAGGTTCTCGTCGTGTGACAACGGCTTTGTAGATGTTGCCTTTTTTCTTTGTTTCAGCAGGACATTCGATGTCTAAATCGTAGAGATGATTATTTTTGACCAGTGCGACACGAATTTCTTCCGTTTGTGTCGCGTTAATTAGCATTTTTTCCATTTTTGACCCTCACTAAGGGCGCTATTCAACTTCAAAAATAAAGCGGTAAAACGATATATTTAAGTCAAACCATACTGGCTAGAAAACAGATTTTCGCTGGACGATAGGCATGATTATTATTACTCCGTGCTTCTATAAGGCTCATGTCTCATCCAATTTGTCGTTTTTAAGGAAGAGCGTGAATGAGCGTTAGGGTGATCACGAAGAAACAATGAATTTGCCTTCTCCATAAGGTCTTTTAGACACACGTGCAAATTTTGTAACATCAAATAATGACTGATTCGCTTTATGATTGTCAGGCAAGCTAAGAGAAAATCTTTTGCATGCTTTGATGTTGACAATGAAAGAGCGAACGGATGGTTATTTTTTTGTTGCAAAAACAGACGTGCATACGCTTTTTGCGTTGTCATTTGATTGACCTGCGTAAAAATCTGACAAATTTGCATGATTCTATGTTCAATTTAGCTCTAGTTATGGTTTACTTTTCTGCTTTATTTTCGGTTTAAGAAAAGCGCGCATTGTTTTTTATAAACGATTCACTCGATTATGCGTTATAATTCGTTTGCGGACTTATCCGCATAACATACATAGTATCAAAAAAATCATCTGCAGCAAACAGGTTGTTTAATTATGAGTGATGTTCAGTATCAACATGTAACACAAGAAGAAGCCGGACAGCGGCTTGATAATTATTTGATGCGCTTTTTAAAAGGTGTGCCGAAAAGTCATGTGTATCGGATTATCCGAAGTGGCGAGGTTCGCGTGAATAAAAAACGAGCACAACCATCTTCGCGCGTTGAAGATGGCGATATGATTCGAATTCCTCCTGTGCGTTATACAACACCCTCAGAGGTGCATGTTGGCAAAGTGTTAACCGAACGGTTGCATGCCAGTATTGTGCATGAAGATGGCTCTTTGTTGGTTGTGAATAAACCCTCAGGCATTGCCGTGCATGGTGGAAGTGGGTTGAGTTTAGGCGTGATTGAAGCCTTGCGTAAAACACGTCCAGATTTAGCCTATTTAGAATTAGTTCATCGACTTGACAAAGAAACCTCCGGTTGTCTTTTGCTTGCGAAAAAACGAAGTGTATTACGTGCTATACAAGCACTTTTTACGTCACGACAAGTGACGAAAACATATTGGACATTGCTTGATGGTGCTTGGGTTGGTCGTGAAACATGTGTTGTGAATGCATCGCTTGAAAAAAATACACTGCACTCGGGTGAACGCGTTGTTCGTGTTAATGAAATTGTCGGCAAAGCGGCAGAAACGCGGTTTCAGTTGCTTGAAAATTATTCGCAAGCTTGTTGGGTAGAGGCGACACCGAAAACAGGGCGCACACATCAAATCCGTGTGCACAGTGCTCATTTAGAACATCCCATTTTAGGTGATGAGAAATATGCGACATGTGAGTCAGCGCTTTTGTCAAAAAAAATCATCCCTCAACGTCTTTATTTGCATGCAAGGGCAATTCGATTTAATCTCAACGATGTGTTGTATCAATTTCAAGCCGATTTAGACGAAAAATTCACGCAAGCATTGCATGTGCTTCGCTTGAGCAAGGAGTAAATGGGTTATGAGTAGGTCTTTCGATCTTATTGTGTTCGATTGGGAAGGGACATTAGGAGATCCGCTCGGTTATGTGTTGCACGTGCTTGAGCAACAAGCAACGATGTTAAAGTTTCCTCCTTTCGACAGCGACGCTGCACGTCGATGTGTTGTTTTTGGTCTGGAACGTGCTGTGAAAAAATTATTCCCCACACTGGCATTGCATCAGCATGAACGATTGCTTCATGCGATTCAACATGCATTACAAGGGCATCATGGTGAGACATGCCTTTTTCCCGGTGCGCGAAAACTAATTGCATGCATTCAGCAAGCAGGCATTCATTTAGCGATTGCCACCAATAAAAGCTCTCACGCTTTGCAACGTTCATTACAAACGACGGCGTTAACGTCATTTTTTCCGATTACACGTTGTGCGGATCACGTACCAGCAAAGCCGTGTCCTCAAATGTTGGAAGAAATTATGGCGATTTATGACATTGCACCATCGTCAACGCTGATGATTGGCGACTCTGTGGCGGACATGGAAATGGCAGAATTTGCGCATGTTCAAGGAGTGGGTGTTGATTTTTATCGGCAACATGCGGCATCACTTCGTGCAGCAGGAGCGGTTGAGGTATTTGACAATTACGATCAACTTGGCTGTTTTTTAGGATTACCTGATTATTTGAGTGTTTAATATGAAAACAGATACGACATCCATGGGCTCTCTGACGACGTTACCAAACACGCTTACATTAGCGCGAATTATCTTAATTCCTGTTTTTATCGCGATTTACTATCTGCCGTGGGGATGGGCCCATGTTGCCGCGGCAATTGTTTTTGCAGTAGCAAGTTTTACGGATTGGTTAGATGGCTACTTAGCAAGGAAACTTCATCAAATGTCACCGTTTGGTGCCTTTCTTGATCCTGTTGCGGATAAATTACTTGTTGCGAGTAGTTTACTATTGCTTGTGGGGGATAAAGATTTGCATTACATCACCTTGCCGGCCATTGTGATTGTTGGTCGAGAAATTGTCATATCTGCATTGCGGGAATGGATGGCAGAGCTTGGACGTCGTGCAAGCGTTGCAGTCAGTTATGTTGGTAAAGTGAAAACCGGCTTACAAATGACGGCACTTATGATTTTACTTGGGTGTCGCTCTGATTTTCAAATGTTAAGTCACCTTGGCGTGATTTTATTGTATGTGGCAGCAATCTTAACGATTTGGTCAATGGTCATTTATTTTTTAATTGTTTGGAAAGAATTAACAAAAAAAAGTGAAAACAACAGTTGACAGCTTTGTTATTTTCGGTAGAATCCCAACCCGTAGAGACGCGGGAATAGCTCAGTGGTAGAGCACAACCTTGCCAAGGTTGGGGTCGCGAGTTCGAGCCTCGTTTCCCGCTCCAAATTAAGCGACGAACAGTCGCTTTTTTTTTCCTGATGCACAATGCTCAGGATAGCAAAACTAGCATGACTATTTAGTTTTTGTGAACGTAGTTGTGTCACACTTGGCTGTGTGGCAGAGTGGTTATGCAGCGGCCTGCAAAGCCGTGGACGCCGGTTCGATTCCGGCCTCAGCCTCCAAGAAAAAGCCCAGGTGGCGAAACAGGTAGACGCAAGGGACTTAAAATCCCTCGGAGCTAAAACTCCGTGCCGGTTCGACTCCGGCCCTGGGCACCATATCCAATCAGTGTTTTCAATAAAAAAAAGAGACTCTTTCCCATTTGCGGGGGCATTTTTAATCAAGCGCATAGCATTTTAACTTTCATTCCGTAATTTTTAACACTTCTTGCTTTTAATGACTCTAAGTGGATAGATAATGATCTCATTATGAGTTATTATTCTCAATATGAACAAAACATGATCACATAATCGAAAGAAATTGAGAAATAATACAATGGCTATTAAAAACTATTCCGTCATGACAGGGCTTTTCGGCATATTATTGTCGTCGGTGGTATTTTCAACAAACACAGCCGGTGGTGCGATTGAGATAAAAACGCATTTTAATCATTCTAGTGCTATATCTTGTGATAGTCGTGCCCAACGTTGTCTTGCAACAAGTTTGGTGCGAAATGCCAATGGTCATGAGAAAGATTACGCTGTCCGTGTGACTCATGACGGTGGAAAGACGTGGGATCCGCCCGTTATTTTACAGCGCCTTTTTAAAACGGTTGATGATAGAGATCAAATGAAAATCCACTGTGATTCTGAGGGGGGCGTTTGTCTTATTGTCGTTACCATGCATCATTTTGAGAACCCATGGCCAGAGAGAGCTCACGTGGCATCATACATGACTCGTGATGCGGGTATGCATTGGAGTGGGCCTACATTGCTTCCCGCGGTACTTGAAACTATGGTTGATTTATCTTGTAATCAGTCCGGTGATCATTGTTTAGTATTGGGGAGCTATGACCGTGGTGAATCTCATGTTTACATGACTCAAAATGGAGGCTTTACTTGGGGAGGCCCGATTCCTTTACCACAATCCAACGAACCAGATATGGAATATGATGGTGTGTTTAGCATGGGTTGTTCTGATTCGGCGTTGACGTGTACGGTGATAGGTGGTTCAAACCATCCTTTTACCTCTATTACAAAAGATGGAGGCCTGACTTGGCATGGCCCTTTTATCATGAAAGAAGAAATCAATGAAATACCTGGAATAGTCGGTGATGATTTTTTCTCTAATCTTCATTGCAATGACGATGGTTTAAGATGCATTGCATTAAGACATCAGTCTATTTATCAAGACCATGGTGTATTGATAACTGCTGTTTACTCTTACACGACGACGGATGGTGGTGTTCATTGGCAAAAACAAGGGGTGATTAATAATCGTGATGGTGAGATATATGAGCCTTTTCATTTGTTTGATTGTGACAAAAATGGCATATCTTGTGTCGCTATTCACTCACCGAGAGGCGTTGTAGACGCAAACCCCATTGCTTATGTGACAGCTGATGGTGGTCAAACGTGGTCTAAAAAATCATTGAAAGCATCTCAAAAATCAACGACAACCACGTTATTTGATATATTTTGTGATGATGAAGGTGTTTTATGTCAGGTCGTTGGGACACAAGATCTACATCAATGATGACATTTGGTTTCTAAAAGGTTACATGGACTGTGCGG
>JAGVJT010000052.1 GCA_020050955.1 Legionellales bacterium
AAATGCTGATAAATGCGTTTTTTCAGGTAAACATTGATCTGTCATGTTGGTGACCCAAAGACTATCAAAAAGGCATCCCGAGGCTTCTAGTAATCCCAACACTTGGATAGGGGTGTGGTTTTTTTGGGGTTGAAAAATGGTGGTGTTGGCTAAATCTTTGAATGTTAGACGGGCTTCTTCCTCCGTCATGTCTGCTCGCACAATACTAAGCTCACGAAACTCATCAAATAACTGATTAAATCTTTGAAAACATTGATAAGTTTCAGAGTCGATAAAGCCTTTTCCTGGAAAACCAAGCACGGTTAAACGTTCTTTAAATGCGCCAATCCATTGTTCTGGTGTGCCGCTTGCAGGATAAGCTGTGAGCTGTTCTAATTGCTTTGCAAGCGTAGGTAACGATGGTTTAAGTGCGTTTACAATCTGAGAGAATGGTAGGCGATTTTCTTGCATCAAAGGATTGTCTTGCATAAATTGTGCACGTAGTGAGGATTCATGTTCAGTGCAACTAATATAGGGTGAGGACAGTAGCAACGTTAATTGATGATGCGACAATTCTAATCCATCAAGATTTAACCATTGTAGCGCATGTGCTGCGAGAGGAAACGTTGCGAGTGGTTTTCCTAGAGAAATGTTAAGATGCTCTTTAGGAAAATGGCGTGCGAATAAACGTTGAATATGATTTGATTTTGCATTCAAATCCGGGATAACAATACCAATACGACGATCTCCTTTGGCAAAACGTGTTTTGATCCAGTGTAAAACATGCTGATATTCATTATCTGGATCATGCGCATGCACAGTGTAAGATGTCGGAGGAACATGTGTGAAGTCATGATGTAATTGTTTAGCACCTCGCATGTCTAGTGCTTTTTGAAGTGCGCGTTGAGCAGGAGTGTAGTCATCAAATGATACCCACATCATGGGTTGTTTATAAGACGATGCATGTTTTAAAAGATAACTGACTAATTGCGGTTCTGTGATGGCATTCAGTTTCGCTAATCGTTGATGTAAGGATTGATGCCAATGTTGAAATTGTTTTGTCTGTTGCGTGGATTGAAAGGCTGTATGCTCTGATGAAATTAACCACTCTTCACAGGACTGCCAGGCACGCATGATGGCATCGAGTAAACCATCGTTGCACGGTGATTGGCGTGACTCGTTAAGAATTTGACGCCATAAGAAGCGTGTTTGCTGAGTACTGAGCAGCACGGGATGTGATGTTGATGGTGTGCTGTGACGTAATTGATGAAAAAGGTATTGCAAGAAAGAAGGATAGGCTAAACAACGCGGTTTATCGACACAAGGTTGGTGTTGCTTTGCATAGTAATCTTGCAACAATTGGTGGCTCAGCCGATTATTGGGGGTAATAATCATTGTGCCATGATGCATGGCCTCAAAGAGGTAGTGGCGCTGTTCGTTCATGAGGTACTCATGCTGTTAACTGTAAAATGTATAGTAACACGGTTAGGTTCTGGTCATTTTGTTGCCTGGCGACAACGTATTTTTGTTGCAGTAATTTAAATTGATAACGTGTCATGAGGGACAGAATGTAATCTGGATGATGGCAAAAACGCGCATTTTCTTGCAACATCCATGACTCTTGTGAACTTATTTCGATGTTAAATATAAATACCCCTGACGGTGTTAAACGTGCTCGAATGGCTTGAAATAACGTATCAAGTTCACCTAAGTAAGGCAAGACATCGGCACTGACAATGATATTATAAGAAGATGTTTCGCGTGTTAAAAATGCAATGATTTCAGACTCAACAACCTCATCGTACACCTGCTTTGTTTTTGCCTGTTGAAGCATTTTAAAGGACAAATCAACACCTGTCAGATGTTCACTGAAGGCTTGTAAAACAACACCGCTTAAACCGGTGCCGCATCCGAGGTCTAATGTGCGCTCAACTGGCCAAGAAATGCCTGTACATGTGCGAAGCTCTTCTTCAATATGTTGCGGAATGGCATAGTGCAGCGTGTTTTGCATGTGTTGGTCGTAGTAAAGTGCATAGCTGTTGAATAAATTTTGTGTGTATTCAGGGCATGCATTGATGGCGGATGTTTGATTGGTGAGTGCGTTTAGCATGAATTGACAAGCCGAGTCATTTGGATTGATTCGGTGCGCTTGTTGCAATAATGTGATGGCAAGGTGGCGTTTATTAAGACGTGTATGAATTGCGGCTGAATTAATTAATGCTTCAAAATGATGCGGACTTGCACGGAGTAATGTTTCGAAATGCGTGAGTGCTTTATTAAGGTGTCCTAAGGCCATCTCAGCAACCCCTGTGTTGTATCGATATTCTAAGTCTTCTGGATCTTTCTCAAGTAAGACGGCGTAATGGGTGAGTGCATTTTCAAATCGGTCATGATGAATAAAGGTTGCCGCCATGTTATTTCTTGCTTCAACATGCTCAGGATCTAATGCTAATGCTTTTGTAAAATAATCAATCGCGATTTGTCCCTGATCACGTTTTAATGCAATGACACCAAGATTAACAAGTGTATCAACGTGTTCGGCATCGAGGTCGAGGACATGTTGAAATGCTTTTTCCGCCTCTTCAAGCTCTTGATGGTCAAGGGCTAAAATTGCGCGATAAAAATGTGCTTGAAGGTGTTGAGGATTTAATTCAATAACATTATTAAATTGTATTTTTGCTGCTTCTTTTTCATTTAATCGAATCAATAACAGGCCTAAATGATAGTGAGCTAAAGTGAAGTCGGGGGCTGCATGCACAGCACAACGATAATGATAAAGTGCGCTGTTGTAGTGTTGTTGATGAATGAGAAGGTTGGCTAAATTATTATGTGCTTGTGCGTA
Organism: Legionellales bacterium; assembly: GCA_020050955.1. Classification (GTDB taxonomy): domain Bacteria; phylum Pseudomonadota; class Gammaproteobacteria; order Legionellales; family Legionellaceae; genus JAGVJT01. The sequence continues at coordinate 2,822 of JAGVJT010000052.1, forward strand.
ATTAGTATCAATTTCAATGGCTTTGCGATAATGCTGTATGGCCTTATCAAACGCAAGTTGGCGTTTATACGCATTAGCAATGTTGTTATGAAGATGTGCATCGCGTGGGTTTAGTTGTAAGGCTTGCTTAAATAAATCAATGGCACGTGATATGTCACCAGATTCAGCCCATTTTAATCCTTCAAAACGCAGCGTATCGATTGTGTCAGTTGGCATAAACACTTATTCCTGAATGATTTTCGATTCATTTTAACAGGCAAATTCAAATTTGAGTACATACCCAATTGTCGAGGCTCGAGGGAGATACTAATTTTATCGATGGCGAATCAATTATGTTCTTTGTGCTAAAATTATAATCATATATGATGTTTATAACAATTCAATCGATGAATGTTGAGCTGAGCGTTATCATTTATAAAGGAATCCCCATGGGTAATCATATTAAAAAAGAAGCAACTGTTGATGAATATGATGTTGATTCATTGTCCTTGTCCGGTGGTGGTGCTATCGGTAGTTGTTATCCTGGTGTTTATCGTGCGCTTGTGTATTCAGGGCTTTTTAAACGCTTAAACAACGTTGCAGGATCTTCTGCCGGTTCATTCACGGCTGCCATGCTCGCATGTGGTATTCCCCCTTTGAAAATTCGTAACACCTTGATGCAAAATGGTATTGAAACATTACTTGGCGACCCAATTTCCGAGCCTGATTCATTTAGTCCGCTAACACCACGCACAGGTATTCCTTTGTATGTGTTCATTCGTGAACAGCTGTATCAGTCAATATGTCTGCTTGCGCATGACCCGAATCTTTCTTCTGAACTTCGTGCGTCACTATTAGATCCTGCTTATGAAGTAACGTTTCGTGATTTGGATGAGTTGCATCGATTGTATCCCGCACGATTTAAACGTTTAACGGTAACCGCTACCCGTAAAGATACAGGCGAGTTGGTTTAT
>JAGVJT010000049.1 GCA_020050955.1 Legionellales bacterium
CGGGTGCGGCTGTGACAGAAGTTGTGATTGATGGTGTATTACATGAGTACAGCACAATTGAAGGCGTTGAAGAAGATGTCGTTAACATCTTATTAAATCTGAAAGATGTTGCTATTCGCATGACTGTTGGTCAAACAGCGACACTGACTTTAAATAAAGAAGGTCCTTGTCAAGTGACGGCAGGTGACATTGAATTGACGCATGGTGTTGAGATTCTAAACCCAGAATTGGTGATTGCTAATCTTAATAGCCAAGGCAAGTTGGCAATGACATTGACGGTTGAAAAAGGCATAGGCTTTCATTCAACAGATACGTTCATTCGAGCACTTGACGAAGATGTGTTACAAAAATCAGTTGGCAAATTGAAAATTGATAACACGTTTTCACCTGTTAAAAAAGTTGCTTACTCTGTTGAAAACACCCGTGTTGAAAATCGCACGGATCTGGATAAGTTGACCATTGAATTACAAACAAATGGTACACTTGATCCTGAAGAGGCAATCCGTATCTCTGCTAGCATTTTGCAACGTCAATTGCATGCATTTGTTGACATGCGATTTGAAGAGTCTCAAGCAGACAGTAAAGAAGCTCATGCATTCGATCCGATGTTGATGCGTCCTGTGGATGACCTTGAGTTAACAGTGCGTTCAGCAAACTGTTTGAAAGCAGAAAATATTTTCTATATTGGCGATTTAGTTCAAAAGTCTGAAAATGAATTATTAAAAACGCCAAATTTAGGCAAGAAATCACTCACTGAGATCAAAGACGTGCTTGCTTCACGCTCATTGTCTTTAGGAATGAAACTTGAGAATTGGCCGCCTGAGAATCTCGGCGAGTAATAGTTAGGAGTCTTTGTTATGCGTCACCGCAATGTAGGTCGTCATTTTAGTCGAACAAGCAGTCATCGAAAAGCGATGTTTTCTAACATGTGTAATTCGTTGATTGAGCATGAAATTATTAAAACGACGTTGCCAAAAGCGAAAGAGTTACGTCGTTATATTGAGCCTTTGATCACGGTAAGTAAGTCTGATTCAGTTGCTTCACGTCGTCATGTTTTTGATCGATTACGTTCAAAAAGTGCTGTTGGTAAACTATTTACAACATTAGGACCTCGTTATGTTGAGCGTCCCGGTGGTTATGTTCGTGTATTGAAGTGCGGCTTTCGTGCTGGCGATAATGCACCAATGGCGATTGTTGAGCTTGTTGATCGCCCAGTTGATGCTGAAGATGACGCAAACGACGAATAATCATGCACGAAGTATGATACGTATTCGTAAAATGGGCCTTTAAGGCCCATTTTTTTTAATACTTTGAACGGAAGATATCATGAGTGAACAGCAAACCCAGCAAATGTCGAAAAATTTTTCTGGTAAAATTGGGCGATTTATTTTTATGGGGCGTTGGCTTCAAGCACCAATGTATCTTGGGTTGTTGTGTATTTTAGCGGCGTATGCCTGTCGATTTGTGGTGGAGTTAATTCATCTTATTATTCACATGAGCAGTGCTGATGATACACATATCATGTTAGGTGTTTTAGAGCTTATTGATGTGGTCATGATTGCCAATTTGTTGATCATGGTTATTATGGGGGGGTATGAAACATTTGTATCTCGTCTGAACATTCATCATCACCCTGATCAACCTGAATGGCTTGACCATATTGATGCCGGTGCGATGAAAATTAAATTAGCATTGTCACTTATTGGAATTTCATCCATTCATTTATTAAAAACGTTTATTGATCCAAGCAAACAAAGTTATGACAATGTCATGTGGCAAGTCATCATCCATGCGGTATTGCTTTTGTCAGTACTTGCGATTGCCTATACGAATAAATTAATGACGCACTCGGTGGATTGACTCTTGTTTTGGACGAGAGTAAGAAATGTTTGGGAACGTTGCTTAGTTAGCTCACTGAAGTGAGCTTTTTCTAAATTTTGAGATGTGCGTTACGGTTCTACTTTGATGTAATTAAAAGTAAATATAGCTTTCTCCAACTTCAGAGAAACCAATTTTTTCATACAAGGGTTTTCCCATTGCTGAGGCGTATAATATCGCTGGTTGTGATAAATTGACTGTTGCTATCTCTTGCAGAGCAAATACCGTAACAGCGTGACCTAATCCTTTGTTTCTAAATGCTGGTAATGTGCCTACCCAATGGATGTCTACGGCATTATCTCTTTGTATTACCATACTGGTTGCAGCAGGAGAATTGTTAAAGTATCCAACATAAAATTTCATGTCATGAAATTTTTGCACAGACACCAAATAATCAGTGAATTTTTTAAATTCAATCGAAGAAATACTATAGGCTGTTGAGACCAACTCACTCCAAAAATGTATGATGGAGTCTTTAGCTGTTATTTGTTCGACTTGTATGGATGCTTTTTTTTGATGCAAATATAAATCGTTCAAGTTCGCAAGCATAAGAGGGTAAGATGCACGTTTTTCAAATCCAAGTTTTAATGCATCTTGATTGCCAGCAGAATTGGTTTTATTCAACCATATGGTAAATGGTGTGTTTTTATAAAATTGCTTTAATTGCTTAATATCATCAGTGCGGATGCTTCCTGGAAAAAACACACGATTGGTCGATGGTAGGATGCTGTGATTTTTACAAGCGCTAAAATTTGTGGATAATTTTTCTTGTGTTGAGTCGAGATGTAATAGTGATAAATATTCAAAGTATTTTGTATCCAGTTCCATCGTGATGATTCCTGTTTGACAGCAGAGCAAGCACATTATGTTGTCATTCTCGTTTTGGCGAGAATGACTGCTCTTCATAGGTTCTGTGGACAGAAATTAAAACGGAATATCATCATCTAATTCGTCAAATATTTCTTGAGGGGGCACTGCTTGTTGCGTGCTCGGTGCTTTGCGAGCTGCTGAAGGTGTTGCGCGCTCTTGTGAGGCGGGCATGTCATTATAGCCTGCAGATGTGCCACCAGCGCGGCTGTCTAGCATCTGAATATCCGCGGCAATAATTTCTGTAGTGTAGCGCTCCTGACCTTGTTGATCTTGCCATTTGCGCGTACGTAGACTGCCTTCGACGTAAACTTTTGCGCCTTTTTTCAGGTATTCTCCGGCAATTTCACCAAGACGATTGAAACACACAACACGATGCCATTCCGTTCGTTCTTGTTTTTCTCCTGTTTGCTTGTCTTTCCATGTTTCACTGGTTGCAATTGATAAGGTGGTTGCTGCATTGCCATTTGGCATGTATCGAACATCAGGGTCAACGCCGACGTTACCCACTAAAATGACTTTATTAATTCCTCGTGCCATAAGCTTTTCTCCATTATGCGATCATTGGAAAGCAATTATATCGAATTGTATGAAATCGAACAATTAACGTGATGTTTGGATTTCGTAAACAATGGTTATAATGTTGCTTTGGATGGGCGCGCACTGATAAACCATAATACAGTTAATACAATATTGACAAAAAATACGCCATTTTCTTGGTAGAATTGATAAAGTATGCCGGCTGATGCACCACCTGCAAAAATGCCTAAAAATTGACTGCTGGAATAAACCCCCATCGCGGTCCCTTTGTTTTCTGTAGGTGCTTTTTTGGAAATCAGTGATGGCAGCATGGCTTCAAGGATGTTAAAGCTTGTGAAGTAAATAATCATTAACCCAGCAAAAATATACCAATGATGTTGCTGTAATAGCCATCCTATTTGGCAAATGGTGGTGATGCAAATCGCCCCGATAAATGTTCGTTGTGTTTGCTGTTTTTTCTCTGAAATAAACAGTACCGGTAACATAAGTAAAAATGCGATGACAAGAACGGGCAAATAAAATGTCCACGTTGTGCCTTGTTCAAAATGAAATTGATCGCGTAATTGTATAGGAATGACAAAAAAGGTTGATGTTAAGATGAAGTGTTGACAAAAGATGCCCCAATTTAATCGTTGTAGCTCTCGATGCATCAAGACATGCTTTAAGCGTTGTCGATGTTTTTGTTGCTGTTGTGGCGATGCATGCGTTTCTGGCGGGATGGGAATGACTGTGTGAACCAAAATAAGTGCTAATATAGCAAGAAAGACAGTAAAATAGAAAATACCAGACAGTCCTGCATAAGACGCAAGAATGGGGCTTACAATAAATGCAATGGTAAATGAAAGCCCAATACTCATGCCTAATATGGCCATGGCAAACGTTCGTTGACGTTCTGCGGTTAAATCAGAAAGTAATGCGATTAAGACACTGCCAATTGCCCCTGTGCCTTGGATACAACGTGCGATGATCATACCGGTAATAGAGTGTGATAGCGCGCCAACTAAACTACCGATGGCGAATAAAAGTAATCCCAGCGTAAGCATGGGTTTTCGGCCATACTTATCGGATAATAGGCCAAAAGGAATCTGCATGATGCCTTGACTTAATCCGTATGCACCCAATGCAACCCCAATCAGAGTGGCGTTTGCGCCTTCTAGTGTTGTTGCATAAATGGTAAACACGGGAATAAGCATGAATAAACCAAGCATGCGAAATGAAAAAATAGCGGCAATGGGCGTTAGAATTTTTAAGAGATGTTTATTCATTGTTAAATTAAACCAAGGGTATCGATGTATAATCCGTGCGCCAATGGTACTTCAATTGACAGTTTATGCCAATCAATGTAGCTTTAGCCCTTTTGGTTTAGGAGAGGATCATGTCGCAACCCTTACTTAATAAAGTGGCGTTGATTACTGGAGGCGCTCGAGGCATTGGAAAAGCGACGGCGTTGAAACTCGCACAAGCAGGTGCTGATATCGCTATTGTCTATTATAATAGTTCTGATGAAGCATTTGGATTGGTTGAAACACTCCAAAACATGGGGCGCCAGGCAATTGCCATGCAAGCGAATGTTGCTGATCATCAATCAGTGAAAGAGTTGTTTAATGTGTTTCGCCAAACATTTTCAACACTAGACATCCTTGTCAGCAATGCAGCGAGTGGTGTTTTAAAACCTGCATTAACCATGTCGACGAAACATTGGCGATGGTGCATGGAAACCAACGCACTCGCGCTGAATCATTTGGTGTCTTGTGGACGAGACATGATGCCTTTTGGTGGGCGAGTTCTTGCGTTATCGAGCTTAGGTGCACATCGCGCCATCCCAAACTATGCTTTTATTGGCGCATCAAAGGCAGCACTTGAGGCGTTAGTGCGTAGTTTAAGTTTGGAGTTAGCACCGGATGGCATTAGTGTGAATACCGTTTCTGCGGGTGTAGTTGATACGGATGCTTTAAAGCACTTTCCAAATCGTGAACAATTACTGGATGAATATCGTGCAAACTCTTTGGCAGGGAAACCACTGACGCCGGAAGATGTTGCTGATGTGATTTATCTTCTTTGTTTGCCAGAGGCTTCTCGCATCAAAGGACAAACAGTGTTTGTTGACGACGGTTATGCCGTCATGGGTTAAGCGTACACACTATCTAATCTCCTTCTTTATGCTTACGGCATCTAATTTGTCAATAGACGCTAAGCAGTTAGAAAAACTTGTGTTATAATCGCAGGCATTTTTGAATGAGTCGGTATTGAGGATAGTGTAATGGCAAATGTAGAACATGTTTACCCCAAAGTGCGTGAAATTATTACTGATGTGTTAGTCATTGATGAAGATGATGTGTCGTTGACAAGCCGTCTTATCGGTGACTTAGGCGCAGAATCAATTGACTTCTTAGATTTAGTGTTTCAATTGGAAAAAGAATTTAGCATTAAAATTCCACGTGGGCAGTTAGAAAAAAATGCTCGTGGTGATTTAGCAGAACACGAATTTGAAAAAAATGGTGTTCTAACCACGGCAGGATTAGCTGCACTTAAAAATTATTTAAGTGAAGTTCCTGAGGCTCAATTTAAAGCAAACATGAAAGTGAATGAAATCCCAATGCTTTTTACGGTTGAAACATTTTGTAAATTAGTTGTTTCTGCTGTTGAAGCGCAATCTGCGTAAATGGCTTGATGAAACATGCGTTTTTTATTTGTTGATCAAATAACTGCGTTGTCTCCTGGACAGAATACCAAAGGTATTAAACATATTACGCGAGACGACTATTACCTCCGCCAAGATAAAACCGGCGCGTGGAGCTTTGTGCCGTCGCTTGTTGGTGAAACGCTAGGCCAACTTGCGGCATGGAATGTGATGATGAGTCATGATTTTAAGCTGCGCCCCGTTGCGGGAATTGCGGCAAGTGCGACATTTTATCGACCTGCGTATGTCGGTGAAACGTTGTGCTTAGAGGCTCATATTGATGTCATCGATGAGAGCGCGGTTCAGTATCATGGTGATGTGCATGTCAAAGGCGAGCTGGTTTTTCGGTTAGAAGGCGCGCTTGGTCCTCTTTTACCTATGAACGATTTTATCGATGAAGCTGTTGTTCGCCAGCAATTTACTGAAATTTATCGACCACGCGATGCGATAGAGCATGAAGATTATTCGCATGATCAGCTATTGCATGATGCGTCACCCATAACCTATACCCCGAAAATGACGTTTGATCGTGTTGTTCTGCGTCAAGAGGGTGTTTCGTGGACTGCTATTAAGCATGTGACACGGGCTGCCATTTATTTTGAAGATCACTTTCCGAAAAAGCCTGTTTTACCCATGACCGTGTTGCTTGAGTGTTTTGTAAATTTGGCGGATGCGTTTGTAACAAGCTTGTCACGTGATGGTGTTTATGTTTGTCAAAAAGTACGGCGGATTAAAATGAGTGATTTTATTTCACCAGGTGACACGGTGGTTGGTAGCATCGCATTAAAGCATGACACATCCGATGAGATTGTATTTTTAGGACGAGCTGAGGTTGCAGGGAAACGTGTGGGTGTGTTGGAAATAACTATGGCATTAAAAGGGGCAGTTGCATGAATAAACGACGTGTTGCCATCACAGGCATAGGTATTGTCTCGCCATTGGGGTACGATGCGCCCACGACATGGCGCAATTTGATGGCAGGTCAATCAGGCAT
>JAGVJT010000107.1 GCA_020050955.1 Legionellales bacterium
AAAATATTGCTCGAAGCATTCGCGTTTTCTGTCGCATCAGCTGTTGCATAGAAAAACGAGTATAACGGTGAACGAGTAAACATTAAGACTCATACGCATCAAAATAGCTTTATTTTAACACATAAAACTCATTTTGTATATTTTTTGAATCATTTCTTAAGCTTTTCTTTCATTTTTAACCACTGATCTCGCACCATTGCAGCCTCTTCAAATGCCATATTTTTTGCATGCAGTTGCATTTCTTTTTCTAATTCCTGGATACGCTTCATGAGTGCTGCTGGCGTATAGGCGTCTAAATCACAATCTTGTGCCTTGTCTTTTGCAGGTTGTTTTCGTTCATCAAATCTTGCACCCTCTAAAATATCTGCAACAGATTTTTGAATTCCCACAGGCGTAATGCCATGTTCGATATTAAAAGCCTGTTGCTTGTCACGTCGTCGATTCGTTTCATCAAGTGCACGTTGCATAGAGCCTGTGATACGATCAGCGTATAAAATAGCACGACCATGAACATGACGTGCCGCACGGCCAATAGTTTGGATAAGCGAGCGATCTGAACGTAAAAAACCTTCTTTATCTGCATCTAAAATCGCCACCAATGCAACCTCAGGCATATCCAACCCTTCGCGCAACAAGTTAATACCAACTAAAACATCAAATACGCCTAGGCGAAGATCGCGAATAATTTCCATCCGCTCAACCGTATCAATATCAGCGTGCAAATAACGTACCGTCACACTCTGTTCGCGTAAATATTCAGTTAGATCCTCTGCCATTCGTTTGGTCAACGTTGTCACCAACACGCGATCGCCTTGTCGAGACACGTCACGAATCTCAGATAAAAGATCATCCACTTGATTGGTCACAGGACGCACAATTACTACAGGGTCAACAAGTCCCGTCGGTCGAACAACTTGCTCAGCCACATGATCAGCATGCTCTTTTTCATAAGGACCAGGTGTTGCCGATACATAAATAGTTTGTGGTGAGCGCGCTTCAAATTCCTCAAAACGCATCGGACGATTATCCAATGCTGAAGGTAGACGAAAACCATAATTGACCAATGTTTCTTTACGCGCACGATCGCCTCGATACATACCACCAATTTGCGGCACCGTCACATGCGACTCATCAATCACCAACAAAGCATCTTCTGGTAAATAATCAAATAGCGTTGGTGGTGGCTCGCCTTCATTTCGCCCTGATAAATAACGCGAGTAGTTTTCAATGCCAGAGCAAAAGCCAAGCTCCATCATCATTTCAATGTCAAATCGCGTTCGCTGCTCTAGTCTTTGTGCTTCTACTAATTTATGTTGTGCTTGAAATTCAAGAAGCCGTGTTTGCAATTCTTCTTTAATATCATCAATCGCACTTAACAACTTTTCTCTTGGCGTTACATAATGCGTGGTTGGAAAAATTGTTATCCGCGGCAAGCGTCGGTACACTTCCCCTGTTAATGGATCAAAGATTGCGATGCTTGTGATTTCATCATCAAAAAGCTCGACGCGCACAGCTTCAACATCAGCATCGGCAGGAAAAATGTCAATAACATCGCCGTTCACACGAAATTGTCCTCGTGATAACGATTGCATGGTTCGCGTATACTGTAATTCGGCTAATCGTTTTAAAATAGAGCGCTGGTCGCAGTGTTCTCCTCGTGAAAGATGCAACACCATTTTCAAATAAGAGTCGGGGTCCCCTAGGCCATAGATAGCAGAGACAGTTGCGACAATAATCGCATCTTTTCGCTGAAGCAGGGCTTTTGTTGCCGAAAGGCGCATTTGTTCAATGTGTTCGTTAATAGACGCGTCTTTCTCAATGAAGGTATCAGACGCCGGAACATAAGCCTCCGGCTGATAATAATCATAATAAGAGACAAAATACTCAACTGCATTGTCGGGAAAATAAGCTTTAAATTCACCGTACAATTGTGCTGCTAATGTTTTATTCGGCGCCATGATTAACGCAGGCCTTTTTAGCGCTTGAATGACATGAGCAATCGTAAAAGTTTTGCCTGACCCGGTTACCCCTAATAGCGTTTGCCGGGCAAGACCAGATTGCACGCCATCGATTAACGACGCAATCGCTCGGGGTTGATCGCCTGCTGGTTCATAATTGGAACAAAGATGAAAAAGCTGTTTCATAAACCATGATCAAGTGACGAAAAGATAAGCCATGTTATCAAATGCAGTACCTTTTCGTCAGCGTTATTTATGCGTATTTCATCAATCAAAGCGTTGATAAGCGAAGAGTCGCCTCGTGTAAAGCCACCGCATCATCTTTCGGTAATGTAAATTGACGATTTACATTTGGTGGTGTGACAAACCATGCATAAGGATTACGGACGTTAAAAGGATTATAAGCACGTGCAGGATCAAGCTCGTACGCGGAATTGACAGGGAGAAATTCTCCAGATACAGGATTTAAATCATAGCGTGTTGAGATATAGCGTAATTGAGGAACGCGTAAACTCACATTATCGCACTTCCCAGGACGAATGCCTGCTTCGTGTAACAACCGATTCACACGCAAGAGAAGTGCATAGATATGTTCTGGCGATTGACGTGGATGCCCGTTCTCATCGTTCAACATGTAAAGCACAAATTGATTATGCG
>JAGVJT010000121.1 GCA_020050955.1 Legionellales bacterium
CGACATGATCGAGTGGCTGAAAATCGAAAACACGAGGTGTACCGTGGGCACGTAACACCAGGTTCTCAGCATCACTTTCTCCCGTTGGTGTGTCATCTGCCAATAAATTTGGAATACTTAGCAAGGCTTGATGGTACTCTTCTTCCAATTGTCTTAATTGCTCTTCGAGTGCCGTTACCTGCTGATTAAGCGCACGCCCTTGCTCAACTAATGAGCCTTTTTCAGATGGCGCAACTTGAGGGATTTTTTTTGCAATTTGATTTGCTTCTGCACGTAATTGTTCTACATTCAATAACAATGCTTTACGCTTTGCGTGCACGGTTAATAAGTCATCTAAGTTGGCTTTTGCACCGCGCAAAGCAATGCTCTCTCGAACAGCATCAATATTTTCTAAAATAAGTTTGATATCTAACATGGTATTCAGGCCTTGATCAAAAATCATTATCAGAGTCGATTATCCCTCTGAACGCAAAAATGCGCAAAAATTTTCACGCACTCTCACGTTTATAAATAAGGCCTATAATTTACACCATTATCCAACACTTGCATAATTGGCATTCAGTGGTACATGTTCTTCTTCTTTACCTACTTTCATCGCAATGTCTTTTTCTGCTTGTTTATTTAATGTTGTAAAAAAGCCATAAGAACCAATCGCACCAACCACAACACATGCTGTGATGATTAATGCAGCACCAATCCCTGCAGATAACAGCGATGAGGCAAGTACTAATCCGACAATCCCTGCAAACATGAGCGTCGCACTTAACGCTAGCTGCGTGTCTAAATGTAATTGTGTGTATTTCATAGCTTTTTCTGGGTGCTTACGAGCTTCAATATGAAACTTCGCGTTACTCATAATGCGCCCAGGTAATGTGACAGGAAACGGAAGAAAGCTTGGGATAAATAATCCAAAAATAACATGGTTCACACTAATGGGCGTGGAGTAAAAATGAGGGGCCGGGACACCCGCAAATTTTGTTAAAAACCATTGCGCAGATACACCGCAATTGTGTCCTAAAATACTCGCAGACGATCTTGTTTCGCGATGATGCGCACGCCATTGATTGACAATCTCCTGAGGCTCTGCGTCAATATTGAAGGAATAAACGGAGCTTGCGAATCTCAGCGCATCACCTTCATCGGCTAAAAACGCATCCCAAGGCTCAGCCCATCGATTAATAGCATAATACGTATGTGGTGTTTTTGATTCATCTTCTACTAAAACTTCAATGTGTGTGAAAGGGCCGTGAAAATTCAGCAAGTGGACTTTTAGCGTCGCCATGATGCTCTCCTTGATTCATGAGTCAATACTATACCATTTGATTTTATTTTAATCAATTAACTCATGGCACATTTCTTCACATAAAAGACGCTAGCTACCATTTATTTTTTATGATATGCTGCCAATCCTAAATGCTTGCTTTACCACCAAATTAGGCAGCGCTCTTGCTGTGCAGGCACCCCCCGTAAAACGATCCTGGATTATCTATTTAACCAATACATCAAGCGAGACCTATGAATCTTAGTGAACTTAAACGGCAACCGATTGCTGAACTTATTCAAATTGCTCAAGAAATAAACATAGAAAACACCTCTCGCATGCGCAAACAAGATATTATTTTCTCAATTCTTAAAGCGCATGCATTAAAAGGCGAAGATATTTACGGCGATGGCGTCGTTGAAATTATCGATGGCTTTGGATTCTTGCGCTCGTCTGATGGCTCTTATCTCGCAGGTCCAGATGATATTTACGTTTCGCCCAGTCAAATTAGACGCTTTGGTTTACGCACAGGTGACACGATTTCCGGTAAAATTCGCCCACCAAAAGACAACGAGCGCTATTTTGCATTGCTTAAAGTAGATCAAATCAATTTTGATACACCAGAAAACGCTAAACGTAAGATTTTATTTGAAAACTTAACACCGTTATTTGCTGCAGAGCGTCTTGTTATGGAGCAAGGCAATGGCAGCACAGAAGATTTAACCGCTCGCGTCATTGACCTTTGCGCACCATTCGGTCGCGGTCAACGTGGCTTGATTGTTGCACCGCCTAAAGCTGGTAAAACACTTATGTTGCAAAACATTGCACATTCGATTGAAAAAAATTACCCCGAATGTTACCTCATCGTGTTATTAATTGATGAACGCCCCGAGGAAGTCACCGAAATGCAGCGCTCCGTAAAAGGAGAAGTGGTCGCGAGTACCTTTGACGAACCCGCAAATCGCCATGTCCAAGTGGCAGAAATGGTTATTGAAAAGGCAAAACGCCTTGTTGAGCATAAACGCGATGTCGTCATTTTACTTGACTCTATCACGCGCTTAACAAGAGCTTACAATACCGTTGTTCCTGCATCAGGAAAAGTATTAACCGGTGGAGTAGATGCGAATGCATTGCAACGACCAAAACGATTGTTTGGCGCGGCACGAAACATTGAAGAAGGTGGTAGCTTAACCATTATTGCAACGGCCATGGTTGACACAGGCTCTAAAATGGACGAAGTGATCTACGAAGAGTTCAAAGGCACAGGCAACATGGAAATCCATTTAAGCCGAAACATTGCTGAACGTCGTGTTTTCCCTGCAATCAACATTAATCGTTCAGGCACACGTCGTGAAGATCTCTTGTTAACACCAGAAGAATTACAACGCACCTGGATTTTACGTAAGATTTTACAATCCATGGACGAATCAGATGCGATTGAATTTTTACTTGAGCGCATGAAAAGCCACAAAACAAATGCCGAGTTTTTCGAAGCCATGAAACGCCAAGAATAACAAGACCATCTCATGAAATATGATGATTTACGCGGGTTCATGGCGCGACTGGAAGAACGAGAGTTATTGACTCGTATCGACTATCCAGTTTCTCCTTATCTTGAAATGACCGTTGTCAGTGATAAGGTCCTTCGCGCCAATGGGCCCGCGTTACTTTTTACCCATCCTAAAAATCATCATATGCCCGTCTTAACCAATCTTTTTGGAACAGTCGAGCGTGTAGCATATGCCATGGGACAAGAAAACATTCAAGCATTACGCGAAATTGGGCAGTTACTTGCAGCCCTTAAAGAACCAACGCCGCCAAAAAACTTTAAAGATGCGTTTAATCAGTTACCTTTATTAAAACAAGCCTTTAATATGGCGCCTAAAATGACACAACAGGCACTCTGTCAAACCCATGTTATCGAAGGCGATGCAGTCGACCTCACCAAATTACCTATTCAAACGTGCTGGCCAGGTGATGCAGCACCCCTTATCACATGGGGCCTTGTAACCACTAAAGGACCAACGCAAACAAGAGAAAATTTAGGCGTCTATCGACAACAGGTCATCAATAAAAATCAACTCATCATGCGCTGGCTCTCTCACCGTGGTGGCGCACTTGATTATTTGGCCTGGCAACAAGCTTATCCGGGTCAACGCTTTCCTATTGCAGTGACATTAGGCGCGGATCCTGCCACTATTTTGGCCGCAGTCACCCCCATTCCAGACACCCTATCTGAATACGCATTCGCCGGTTTATTGCGTGGTCAACGCACACACTTAACACCTTGCATTGGTGTCGACCTTCATGTTCCGGCGAGTGCAGAAATTATTCTTGAGGGCTATCTTGAACCAGGTGTTGAAGCACCCGAGGGACCCTTTGGGGATCATACTGGGTATTATAATGAGGTTCAGTCTTTCCCAGTATTTACAGTTGAGCGTATCACTCATCGCGATAATCCCATTTACCATAGCACCTACACTGGGCGCCCACCGGATGAACCAGCCATATTAGGCATGGCATTAAACGAAGTCTTTATTCCTTTATTGCAAAAGCAATTTCCAGAAATTATCGATTTTTATTTACCACCTGAGGGATGCTCTTACCGATTAGCTGTTGTTACCATCAGAAAACAATACCCAGGGCATGCAAAACGCGTCATGATGGCTGTTTGGTCCTTTCTAAGACAATTTATGTATACCAAATTTGTTATCGTTTGCGACGATGACATCGATGCCAGAAACTGGCAAGATGTCATTTGGGCCATGACAACACGAATGGATCCTCAACGCGACACCGTGATGATGGACAACACCCCCATTGATTATCTAGATTTCGCATCTCCTGTGTCTGGATTAGGCTCAAAAATGGGGATGGATGCCACACAAAAATGGCCAGGAGAAACGCAGCGTGAATGGGGAAGACCCATTGAAATGGACCCTGATGTGCTTGCTGAGGTTAATGCCTATTGGTCTCAATTAGGGCTCGCATGACATCCACAACACTTTCACGCACAACGTCTGCACGTGTGATTCAAACCACAACACTCACACCACATTTATTGCAAGTCATCTTAAAGCCAGAGATTTATATTCCCTATAAATCAGGTCAGTATTTAAACCTCACATCTTCAAAGCACATTAACCTTAGTTACTCGATTGCAAACGCACCGTCTGCAAATAAAACCTATGAATTACACATTCGACACCATCAACACACACCAAATAATGAACAACTAGCACACGAGTTGATGCACCATCCTCACGTCGAATTATCACTACCTTTTGGTCAATGCACATTAAGTGCTTTACGGGCCAACCAACCGATTCTGTTTATTGCAGGTGGCACAGGCTTTGCCCCTATTAAAGCCATGATGGAATCATTGCAGACACAATCTAGAAAAGAGCCTGTCGTACTGCATTGGCGAGTTCGCACCAAAGATGATTTATACATGATGCATCAAGTTGAACAATGGCAAGCGCAATGCCCATGGTTTTCAGTGTTAACAACCGTATCATCGGTTGATAAACAATCGTTTATATCAACACTCTTAACCCCTTCTTATCACCCACCCATCAGTGATTGGGAAATTGTGTTAGCAGGCCCTTTTGAAATGGTTTATGCTTTACGTGACGAATTGTTAACACACAAGATATCAGCAACACAACTTCATTCGGACGCCTTTGCTTTTGAGTAATTTTTTAAGGAGAACCATGTCATGGAAACACTGTATCAATTACTTGCCGTCGTCGGCGCAGGCTTTTTGGTCTGGTGGACTTATCGCTCCGTCAAAGGACGCCCCGATCAATTCAGCAAAGAAAAACTCACAAAAAGCTTTTCCACCATGGGGCTTTTAAGCTTATGCCTAATCGCGTTTGTCGCACTACTCGTGCTTTTTGTGCGATCTAGCTAACCGAATTGGCGGCCTAAGTACAAAACACCTGCGTTCATGACTTAGTCTTTATTGTTTCCTGGGTTTTCTAAACTAAGCATGCCCGTATTAAAATCATAAGCAAACAATTCTGCATAGCGCCCCCAGTCAATCATAGTACGCAACACACGCTCGGCCTCTTTTTCACTAAAATAGTCTTCAAGCTTACTTAAAAAACGCTCTTCAGAAACACAATGACCTATTTTTTCATCCAACACACGCCGGGTATAACGTGCAAGAGGCACGGTTTCTAATAAGCGTTGTGCAAATAAGTATTTACGTTCATGCAAATCAGCCTCTGAGAACTGTTTACCTAATGCTGTTAAATGAATATCGCCTTCTAAAACCTCTGCGAATCCTAAAATCTCAAGCGTTTCTAAGATCGGGAATAAATCATCAACATTCATCATGAGCTCATCAGCAAGCTCAGGCAAATCAATTTGAGCCTCGAAAGATTTCATCGTTTCAATTAAGCCGGACAGTTCGGAAGGATCAACATCAGGTAGTCGATAACCTAAGTTAACCTGACGGCCTCGTTGTGCATGCTTCGCCTTCTCATAAAAACCAGTTGTCATGAGCGTATAGATGCGATCAACAAGTGCTCGAAACTCAAGACTTTCCGAATCACGCGGAGACGATAACTCCACACGTAAATCAGCGCGGATATGGCCTGGATCGCTTCCTAAAATAATAATTCTATCTGCCAGAGTAACAGCCTCTTCAATATTATGCGTCACAAGCAAAATACCGTTGGTGTTAGTTTTTTTATCTTGCCAAAGAGTTAATAAGTCGGATTTTAAGTTTTCTGCTGTCAAGACATCCAATGCTGAAAAAGGTTCGTCCATTAATAACACATCAGGATTAATCACCAATGCTCGAGCAAATCCAACACGCTGTCGCATACCGCCTGAAAGCTCTCGCGGATAAGCCGATTCAAAACCATCTAACCCAATGATATCAATCGCTTCAATCGCACGCTGTCGTCGCTCCTCACGGCCAACACCTTGTGCTTCAAGCCCTAATTCGACGTTTTCTAATACAGTCAACCATGGCATCAATGCAAACGATTGAAAAACCATTGCAATCCCACGCACAGGGCGGGTAACACGTGTTCCACGATAAGTCACATGACCACTTGTTGGGGCAACAAGACCTGCAATCGTTCGCAATAATGTCGATTTGCCTGAGCCTGATTTACCAAGCAAAGCAACAATTTCACCCTCTTGTAGGGTAAAATTAACATCATCTAAAACCAGTAAATCTTGCGTCGCTGCTTTTTTATAAGCTTTACGTAAGTGATTAATTTCAATAATTGTTTCAGCCATCATCTAAGCCTTAATAATTAAAATGTGCTTCTGCACGGCGATACAACGGACGCCAAATAAATTGATTAAATAACAGCACATAAACACACATCATGCCTGTGCCCAATGCGATTTTTTGAAAATTGCCGGTTAAGGTATTCGCATGAATATATTCACCCAAGCCCGTTGCTTTAAGTGTTGTGCTGCCCCAACTCACCCACTCCGCGACAATGCTCGCGTTCCATGCACCACCTGCCGCACTCAG
>JAGVJT010000176.1 GCA_020050955.1 Legionellales bacterium
ATCAATGAAAATTGTGTGTGGCGTGTCTTTTTCAACCAAAATATCAAATTGCTCAGGCTTATACACCTCGAGTGTTATCCCGTGTGCTATTGCTGCAGCTAATAATCGCTGTACACCATGATCGTCTTTTGTGAGTTCGTGAGCGCTTTTTTTATATAAAATCCAGCCTCGCATAGCGCTCTCCTTGCACAATGACAGATTAAATTCTATTGACGATTTGCTCAAAATGTCGACCTGACATAGGTTTTAGCAAACGTCGTCAACATATCCTATGTCATTTAGTGATGTTTTTCTTCAAGTATAGTTGATTTTTATGTTTTTACGACACAGTTTATCATCACATTCATGCTTGACGCAGCATCCGAATTTGCACGGAAAGTTGATCATAACCAGCTTCAACGTTAACGTAGGGCTTATCTGACAAATAAACCGATAATGAGCCATCATCTGTAGGGCGAGAAGCTTGCCAAACACTATTAAATTTCAATGTTGATAACCTTAAATAATCATCTTGTTGTGTCACCAAATAAAAATTACGATAAAAATGTTTGCGACTAATGTGTAAAGCACGCGCATCAGTTGCTGACTCTTTGCCAGGATAATAATCTCGCAATGAATACGTTTCATTATTATGCACGGCAATAATTTTTGTATTCGGCAGACGAATTTTAATTGCATCTGCTAATTTAGCGACAAGCACATGTGCTTCAGGTGAGTAATGACCAAATTGCTTCAGTGTTTTTCGAATCCCTATGTCACTGAAAATTCGGTTTGGATCAAATTCATACCTCACACGATTTAAGTGAAAAACAACATTCCGACGTCCGTGGTGCCTCAGTGTTAATACGCTGCCTCCCTCTGACTTTATCACCGCATAAGCCGCTTTTAATGCCGTATGTTCATTTTGGTGAAGATGGATGAATGCTTTACCTGTGCCATGTTGTTCACATTGAAGTAATACCGTTTGATCACCAAGCTTCACCGGATACGTTGTAGCGTGCACTTGATAAGCTCCAATAAATAACAAAATCACACTGCAAATTTGATTTAATTTAAACATTGTTTACGTCATGAATCCAATCAATCATCACGCTCATTTTGATCAACCCTCAGACGATCGAACGAGCACAAGGAAAATTATGATTAACAACAGATTATATAGATTTATTTTTGATCATTCAATTGATAATTAGATCACAAAAGGAAAGAGATAGTCATTTCAGGCCTGAGCCGGAACAATCACAACAAACTGCAGTCTATGAAGGATATCAGGTTTATTAAGTTATCAAACAAACACACCACCACTTCAACCCGACCGCACCATCAATAGGTATTTTGGTTCAGCAAAAATCACTATCTCTCATTTGTATAATTTTAGCACAAAACAATTTATACGTATTTCTCTTTTTTATTCTCGCAGAAAATATCAGGTATACGGCGATTTAACCAGTGAAGTAACAGCGAACATACGTGCTCATCACCCTCATCCAAACTTTGTATGCATGCAAAAATGATGTGTCGCTTAGTATCAGCTTTTTTAAGACGTAAACGTATTTTATGAAGAGAATGTGCACCAGCATGCACCATCATTTCTTTCGATTTGCACTCGAGGATGGCATGTTCATGCTTTATCTCAAAATGAGCAATCACAGATATGGGTATAAATTGCTTTAAATCACGTAATGGATGGCGTATGTTTTGCTCGAGCTTTTCAGGGTGGCGCGTAAAATAATCAACAAAGGCTTGTTTTCTAAGAGAAAATGGTACGTGGTGCATGTGAAAGAAACGATTTTGATAACCTGCTTCGCGCGCGCTATTTTCTTGCAACACACGATACTCCGGCTGCGTTTCCATCACGTATGACTTATTTTTCATCCTTGCCACAATACGTCTGAAACAAGCACGCCATTTTTTCTCTGTTTGTGTTTTCCATGCCCCACGCAGAATAGGTTTCCCCTGACGAAAAAAATCGGTGGGCTTTAACGGATGAAGCAGCATGCAATCATCATTAAAATAAATAAATTGTTCTGACAATCCTGGTATTCGCCACAACATCGACTCAATGCTTAAACTATTAAACGTTGGGAGGCAGTGTTCATAACCTTTAAATAATTCTTTATGATCGACAAGTTTAATTTTTGCTGCATATGAGGTGCATTGCAGTTGATTAATTAACGACGGCGTCTGTGCATCCGTCACAACGTATATTGTACCAACCCATGGCGCGAAATGAAAAATAGAGCGCAAACAAAAATCAAACTCCCCTTGTGCGTTAAATCGTGTTGGCGCTGCGGCGCCTTTTCGCGCGAGACCATGCTTAGCCAAATAATTAGCAAGTTTTTGAGCATGATGTTCATCACGACCATCTACCCATGTAATCACTGCGTCAATACAACTATTTTGATTCATCATCGACCTAGGTTGTGTGTTGACTCTTTAAAGAAGGCTCTCCCCAAAACACATTCACTGTATTTTGGGCATGAAACATTCATGCTATCAACACACCCTAGCACTTTTGGCTTACTCTTGTGCAGATGCACCAGCTGCTTCAGCTTCACTTGGTGCGTGCTCTTGTGCAGCAGGTGCTGCTTTTTCAGCTTCAGCAGCAGGTGCTGCTTCTGTTGTCTTTGTTGTTTCTGTTGTTACTGTTGCTGTCTCTTCTTTTTTAGCTGCGTGTTCGCCACATGCTGTTAAACATAATGCGACAACGCTTGTTGCTGCTAATAGTGCTAAACGGTTCATCTTTATCTCCATCTTCATGATTAATAATTCATTTAGTCTACATGACACTCAACAAGTTTATCAAAATTCTACCTGAAGTGAAGGGATTCGTTCATTTATAATTGATCTTCCGTTATAATGATTCCTTTTTCATCAGTACGTTAGGTGAATGCTTATGCAAACATGGTCTTCTGAGAAAATTTCTGTTATCGCTCTCGTACTTCTCATCACAGGCGCCATTGATAGCATCCGAAACTTACCGATGACAGCGTTATTTGGTTCCACGCTAATTTTTTTCTTTTTATTAGCTTCCATCATTTTTTTAATCCCTATCGCTTTAGTCGCGGCAGAATTATCATCAACGTGGTCGACGGAAGAAGGCGGAGTTTACAGTTGGGTACAGCATGCTTTTGGTGAAGGAATGGCTTTTTTTACCATTTGGCTGCAATGGATCAACACCATGGTGTGGTATCCAACCATCCTTTTATTTATTGCAGGAACACTTGCATACTTAATCGACCCTCATTTAGCTGAGCATAAAGTGTATTTAGTTGGCGTAACACTTGCGATATTTTGGTCGCTCACACTTCTTGGCTTAAAAGGTTTGCGCGCTTCTGCAGGATTTGCCAGCTTTTGCGCGATTTTTGGCATGATTATTCCCATGGGATTGTTAATTGCCATGGCAATACTATGGATTCTACAAGGCCACCCCATCGCGATTGATCTTCATTTTAATCACCTCATTCCTCATTGGGGCGACAATCAATCATGGGCGTCGCTAACCGCCATTGTGACCTCTTTTTTAGGCATGGAGCTTGCTGCCGTTCACGTGAGAAACGTCGATAACCCACAACGAAACTTCCCTCGCGCCATGTATTTTTCTGTGTTATTAATTTTAACGACCATGGTGTTAGGATCACTGGCTGTTGCTTTTGTGCTGCCTAAAGAAGAAATGAGTTTACTACAAGGTGTCATGCAAGCTTTTTCACCCTTTTTAAAGCAATACCACTTAACCATGCTCATGCCTGTAATTGTCATTATGTTACTCTTAGGCAGTTTAGGCGGGATGATCAATTGGATTATTTCACCGGCTAAAGGCTTATTACTGGCTGCAAATGACGGTTTTTTACCAAAATGGCTGTATCGACTCAACAACCATGGTATTGCTTCTCGTGTCTTAATCTTGCAAGCTATTTTAGTGACATTTTTATGTGGTGGTTATGTGTTACTACCTTCAGTCAACGCTATTTACTGGTTATTTAGTGCACTGAGCACAGAGCTTTATGTTGCCATGTACATCTTAATGTTTATTGCGGCTATTCGATTAAAAAACAAATACCCTGATAAAGTACGCCCTTTCAGTATCCCCGGTGGGAAATTGGGTTATTTCGTAACTTGTATTCTTGGACTTTTTGGATGTGTCGTAAGTTTTATCGTGGGCTTTTTTCCACCAGAAAATAGCATTGATATTGGCGGCACAAATCATTTTCGCCTTATTTTTATAGCAGGTATCTTATTAATGCTCCTTCCAGCCGTACTACTTTGTCTACGAAAAAAATATAAGAAAAATTAGAACATGATGCCGTGGATAAACCACGGCTCATCAGTAACGGTTAACTTAACTTCTCACGAATCGCTGTTGTCAATCGTGCATGAATACCATCAAATCCACGATTACTCATCACAAGAACCGCATCACCTGGCTGCACCATCGATTGTACCGCAAAAACAAGCGATTCTGTGGTAGGGGCCACTACAGGAGCATCATGCCAGCCTGTCATGTTGGTCATGAAATCAAACTCTGTTGGATTTAAAACATACACCATATCCGCATCAGAAAGCGCATGCGCCACTCGTTCGCCATGAACACCTGTTCGCATAGTATAAGATGCAAATTCAATCACCGCCAAAATACGCTGATGCCGGTTGCTTCGTCTTAACGCTTGAATAGTTTTTTCAATCGCCGTTGGATGATGTGCGAAATCATCGTAAACTGTGACGCCATAGGCATCTGATTTTACCTCTAATCGTCGCTTTACTGGCATAAACTTCATGAGCGCTTCTTCGGCCAGTGCAGGGCTCACACCTGCTTGTTGGCTTGCTGCAAATGCTGCAAGTGCATTTTCAACATTAAATGCACCTAAAAGTGACCATTCAATTCGTGCAACAGATTTGCCTTCATGACAAATATCAAATACCGAGCCTTTTTCATCCAACATAATAGCCGTCCACGTTGCATCACCTTGACGTGCAAGTGTGGCTACTTGACTAAATTGGCCTCGCGTGAGCACTTGTTGCAAAGCATGATCGTCGCGAGGGTATAACACTAAACCTGACGGAGGGATTGTTTTTAACAAATAATGCACTTGTTGTTGAATAGCATCTAAATTCGCATAAATATCGGCATGATCAAATTCTAAATTATTTAAGATTGCGACATCAGGCCGATAGTGCATGAACTTGGGACGTTTATCAAAAAAAGCACTGTCATACTCATCTGCTTCAATGACAAACCATTGCCCTTGCCCTAATCGTGCATTTGTGCCGAAATTAGGCGCAACGCCACCAATCAAAAACCCGGGCTCTAAACCTGCGTAGTGAAGAATAAAAGCTAACATTGACGTTGTGGTTGTTTTTCCATGCGTTCCTGCCACAGCAAGAACACGATAACGAGGTAAAATGTGCTCAGCAAGCCACTGTGGCCCAGAAATGTATGGTTTATGTGCGTCAAGCAATGCTTCAATCACTGGCATGCCACGCTTCATCGCGTTGCCAACCACGACTAAATCAGCACTTAATGCCTGCTGACAATCATCGTAACCTTCTGTCCATGCGATTTGTTGTGCAGCAAGAAGATCGCTCACTGGAGGATAACAATTGACATCACTGCCAGTTACTTGAAATCCAGCTGCC
Organism: Legionellales bacterium; assembly: GCA_020050955.1. Classification (GTDB taxonomy): domain Bacteria; phylum Pseudomonadota; class Gammaproteobacteria; order Legionellales; family Legionellaceae; genus JAGVJT01. The sequence continues at coordinate 5,635 of JAGVJT010000176.1, forward strand.
CGCGCAATCAACGCAAGTCCGCTCATGAACGTGCCGCTTATCCCTAGAAAATGTATATGCATCTCGCTTTAACCCCTTCATCCTACGATGAAAGTTATTTTAGCGATCAACCAAAGCTTAATCCAGGAGAATCATCAGATACTTCGTCAACCACACTCATCCAATGGAACGAGTGATAGTTTCTCAGACGCAGTGTATGTCGCTCTGGTTGATAAGAATAACCAAGACCACTTCGAATATTATCATCCAATGTTTGAGAGGTTCTTGCTTCATTATCTTCGAACGTCACATACTGTGCATCAAGATTAAGGTTTAATAAATCGCTTAACTCACGTAACTCTTCATCTGCCCCCCAATCACCAAGAATACTTTTCGTCATCACGTCAGCAAAATACAAGCGAACATCCTCTTCTGCCCACAACGATACCAATAACTCAGATAACTCTCGTTGCATCCCATCTTCATTTAGTTGCAATGCTCTAATTTCATCAAACTCTTCATGAATCAGCGCTAACTTACTGCCGCTAAACGGGTTATAAAGCGAAAAGCGGTGAGGATGTCGATAACAATCATAAAAATCGCGATACAAACGTGTTTCTTTTAAA
>JAGVJT010000140.1 GCA_020050955.1 Legionellales bacterium
CTGGCTTGATTCAAACTTAAATAATCGATGGTGTAAGATCATGCAAAACATCCTTAATTACAGCAGACTCAACAGTTCACGATGCGCCTTTCTCTCTAGTAAGCTTATTCTCTTACTACACATAATTTTGTTAACCAAACACTTGATGATAATTGAGCGATGAAGAATGGGCGTATTTCTATCAAATGTCAACAGCCCCTAAGGTTTGTGTGTTAAAGGCCACGTTCCCTAACCTTTTCACGACAAGTCAACGCTTTCAAGTAATGATCAACATCTTTTAGCAATCAACCTCTTTAATCCTTCCTCTGAGCAAAAAAATCTTGTCCATTTACATTTTTTAATCTTAAATAAGCTCTTCATACGAATAAGCATGATTGTATGCACATCATACCAGTCTTGCTGTTGTTTTAACGGACAATTTAACCATGTCACGATATTTAAACGCACGCCAAGTCTTGATCCATTTATTCGGCATACTTTTGCCTGCCATAAGTATTGCGCAACAACCTCAAATTAAAGAAAACGTCAAAAAACAATACATTTTTGGCCTTGACCTAGGTTTATCGGCACCCAGTAATCTTGGAAACTCCACATCCATACCTTTAGGCTACAGTACATTTTCATATCAAGCACAGCATCATAATGATTTCGGTCCGCTACGTTTTGGAGCCACACTCAGTCGACGCCTCATTTTTACCCCAAAGAACGCACTGGATATCGGCCTCAGTTATCACACCATTTCAAGCATGCTCATCAATGGCAACTTAAATCAAGGCATCTACCCTTTATACTATCCTGCAACGTACCAATATTCTGTTAAAGCCTCTCAACTACTCGCAGAAGCAAAACTTGTTCACCAATGGCATGATTTATTTTATCCTTACATCATCACGAGTGTTGGTGGCGGATTCAACAAAGCTCAACATTATTCAACAAATATTCCCGAGTTTATGACGATAACGCCTATGTATGCTAACCATTCAAAAGCTTCATTTAGTTACACAGCAGGGGTTGGTGTGGGTTATTTTATTACCGAACCTATCTCATTGGGCTTAGGCTATCGATTTTCTGATTTAGGAAGTGTTGGACTTGGTAATGGCACTATTCGTTACACCACAATCTCCAGCCCACTGAAACAATCACATATCTATTTAAATACACTGCTTATTGAATTGAATTGCTTTTTTTAGCGCACATGCATAAGGATATTCATGAATAAAAAATTTTATAACAGTTTAATAGTACTGCTATTACCATTTTCAGTATTGAACGCTAAATCACATCTCAATCATCTTCCATTCACCATTACCGTGCAACCGAACACGATATTACCAACACAAGTCGCCATCGGCTCATCAGTGCATGCGAAATATCAAATCACCAACAATACACCTACTCCTGCCATCAACGCATCTATTGTTTCTTTACCACCTCACACATCGCTTGATCCAAGTGGTTGTGGGGAAAACGGTACGTTTACACTAAATCCAGGTGAAAGTTGTACCGTTACTTTAAATATTTCTCCACAAGGTTTACCTGTTGATGCCGTGATCAGTGGTGCTAAATCACCTCACATCTTCATGGCATGTTGGAATGATGGTGTCAGCTGTGCAGGCGTCAACACTGCAAAAGATCTTTTAAAAGTCGCAGTGATACCACCACCTAGCGTCGCTTACCTATCGTTAATGCAAGACGTACTCATTAATGCAGACTTATGGGGCGACACGCCAGCTGTATTATCCGCAAATTATGGGTTTGAAGGTATTGAAGGCGTCCCTCCTTATGAATCTGCTGTTATTGCAGCAGGAGGAGCATGGCAAATCATTACCACGCCTGATGCCCCTTACGCGGCCTACACACCATCACAAAGCGCATCTACCGTAGCAATTGCTTTTGGTTACCCCACCAATCATGCCGATGCCATACCAATTTGTTTTTCTTGGCCTGTATTACCTTCCACCGTGAGTCCGACTGATTTTCGTTTTACGCTGAATAACGGTGATGTAGTCATGCCCGAAGTGGCGTCCATTGGCCCCAATCAACTGTATAACGAACGCAGTTGTGTCGTAGTATTTGGAAAATTTGGCAATCGATTAGCACCAGGGACACCAGGTGCAATTTATCCTGTGCAATTAAATGTTGTGGATAATGGTACAACATTAATGCTCTATGGACCCAATGGCCCCGTGAGTGCAGTAGGCTTAAGCATTGCAAGTGGTAATCCCTACGAACCCAACGGCGGACCAAAACTAATTGGTGCGAAGTTAAGTCATATGTCCGTTGCAGGACAATGCGCACCAGATGGATTTAATAATATTTTTCCAAGCTCTGGTGTGTCATACTACGGTAGCAGTGCTGCACAATATAGACTTCGTATTTATACCACCGCCGGCATTTCGCCTGACGGCGTTGCAGCTATTTTACCGACAGAATTTAGCAGCTTTTTCAGATTAAACGCCACCTATCATGATCAAACCATCTATTTAACCGAAACAAATGTACCCTATACTGTCGAGGGAGGTACGGTCACCGTGGTTGGTTTAGCAAGTTTAGGGCAAGCATGTAGTCCTCTGAATGATGCTTACGTCACTGATCGCAACAATTACATCGACATTGTACTCAATGCAAGCTCCCAAGCGGCAGCAGCAAGCATTACAGCAATTGAAATTCCAGCGTCAGGTACTTATAAACCTTTGTATAATCCAGGTGGACCAGGAAACAATCCAACACCAGGAGTCACCTATACGTACCCTGGTCCTTATTGGTTTCAACCTGTCGTCAATGCTCTCAATGATCC
>JAGVJT010000174.1 GCA_020050955.1 Legionellales bacterium
CATTGTTGGAATTGTGCTTCTACACAAGCCACTCGATGAGCACGAAGTGCAATCTTCATCGCGGCCCCTGGATACTGTTGACTTAATTTTGCCATATCAATGGCTTTGCATGCATTCAATAACACGCCCCAACGCGTCATTATATCATCAATTTGTAAGCAATGATTCATTCTCCCCCACGCCTTACAAACCAAAAGAAGCGCATCAAAACGCTCTGGCCGACGAAACGCATCTGTTTTCTCAAAAACATCAACAACATCAGCCGCACCTCGTACCATTGCATGCCAGATTACATGATGAAATTGTGCGCTCAAGCATGCCAAATCACGATAATCCGAAGGAATACGTAACCGATGACAAAAAAGACGAATGATTTCGGCATGATTCGTCTGTTGATTAGCCTGAAGTGGCCATTGCTCAATAGGCGTATCGAGCTTACCCATATCAAGTAATAATGCTGAAAAACGAATCATAGGATGGTCTGATACCGACACAGCATCGTTTAATCGCATCAATGTCATCACACCAGCATCAACAATGGAGGTCTTATCAATCTTATAAGGCATGCCGAAGAGTTGATTGATTTCCGGTAAAATAACACAAAGAGCACCACAGGAACGCAATGTATCTATAAATACCGAAGGACTATCTGTCATAAGCGCACGCAACCACTCTTGCCAAACACGCTCAGTAACTAGATGGTCTAACTCATGCTGTTTGACCATGGTATACATTAACGCCCGTGTTTCATCTGCAACCTTAAACCCCAAATGGTGATAACGTGCAGCAAACCGCGCAAGGCGTAACACACGCACAGGGTCTTCCACAAAAGCCGATGACACATGACGCAGTTGCTTTAATTGTAAATCACGCACACCCTGATAAGGGTCAATAAGATGCCCATGTTCATCTTTTGCCATCGCGTTAATGGTTAAATCTCGACGAATTAAATCTTCTTCAAGTGTGACGGAAGGATCAAATTCGCACACAAAACCACGATACCCTCGCCCCTGTTTGCGCTCTGTTCGTGCAAGCGCATATTCTTCGTGAGTTTTCGGGTGTAAGAACACTGGAAAATCTTGCCCGACTTGTTTATAACCTTGCGTAAGCAATTGGTGTGGTGTAGCACCAACCACCACCCAATCTCGCTCTTTTACCGTTAGTCCAAGCATTTCATCTCGAACAGCACCACCGACAAGATACACTTTCATGCATTTAATCATCCTATTAACACAGAATATCTGATACGATTACCTGATACTTTACAATTATTCATGGCATGAGCAAACGACGCATCACTACTCAACAAGCAAATCGCATTCAAAAAAAGCAACATGATTACCAAACATCAACAACGCTTCATCAAACGGATAGACATGATGGTTTGGTGATCACACGATTTGGCCGTCATGCAGAAATTGAACGCACTGACGGGACACGCATTCATTGTGCCATACGTCCTCATCTACAATCCATCGTCGCGGGCGATCGCGTGGTGTGGCAAATGGAAACAGAAACCCAAGGAATTGTCGTCAGTCAATATCCGCAACAAACATTGCTTGCCCGCGTCAATGCACACGGACAAACCAAACCCTTCGCAGCCAACATGACACAACTATGCATCGTTGTGGCCCCAGAACCACTACTTTCCTGGATCTTACTTGATAGCTATCTTATTATGGCTGAAATGCTGCACTTGCAAGCCTGCATCATCATGAACAAGTTCGATTTAATGCCTACCTCATTACGCGAACCCTTAGATACGATTTATCGTCACTTATACCCTGTCGTGTTTACAGGTGTGGAACATCTTGAAGGCGATCAAACATTAACCGACTTACTAAACCATCAGATAAGTATTTTTGTAGGGCAATCAGGTGTTGGAAAATCATCCCTTATCAAACGCCTTCTCCCACATGAGAAAAGTATTCAAGTAGGCGCATTATCTGACCACACTCAGTTAGGTCGACATACGACCAGTGCCACCACGTTTTATCATATTCCAACGGGTGGTGCTTTAATTGATTCCCCCGGTGTGCGCGAATTTAATTTACAACACCTTAATCTTACCCACATTGCAGATGGTTTTTGCGAATTCAGGCCTTTTATCAAGCAATGCAAATTTCGTGATTGCGCGCATCACAACACTCCAGGATGCGCGGTTTTAGACGCAGTAAAGAAAGATTTAATCTCCACCCATCGCTATAAAAATTATGTTACAATAAGCAAATTATCGTAATGTTTGATTTTTTTTAAACCAACCATCCATGATGAAACGCACTTCGCATTAAACACAAACGATGCAAGCGTCGCTCTCTGGATGAAAAAAAAAGGTTTACCAATGCGTCATTATTTTTCGATTTCACATATGGCAGCAGGCTTTGTGGGTGTGATGGTAGGCTTTACCAGCTCCGCAGTATTAGTCTTCCAAGCTGCAACAGCCGCTGGTGCGACAACCGCAGAAATTAGCTCATGGTTGTTTGCATTAGGCATGAGCATTGCAATGACCTGCATCGGGTTGTCTTTGCACTATCGCATGCCTATTTTAACAGGATGGTCAACCCCAGGGGCAGCATTATTGATTACAAGTCTTGCAGGTGTTCCTATGCCTGAGGCCATCGGTGCATTTATCTTTGCCTCCTTATTAACCGTTCTCGTTGGTGTCACTGGTATTTTTAAACGCCTCATCATCCGCATTCCACGAAGCCTATGCTCCGCCATGCTTGCAGGAATTTTGTTGCATTTTGGCATGAATGTTTTTACCGCCATGCAAGAACAATTTTCACTGGTATGTGTGATGCTGATTACCTATTTATTCGGCAAACGCTTTTTTCCACGTTATGCCATTCTCATGGTTTTATTAGCAGGCATTGTGATTGCTGGCTCAGAAAATCTTTTTCACATCAATGGATTGCACATCACGTTTGCATCACCCATTTTGACATTGCCAGTCTTTTCAACATCAACACTTATCAGCATTGGTATCCCACTCTTTTTAGTGACAGTGACCTCACAACATATTCCTGGCCTTGCCGTATTGGATGCGTCAGGCTACAAACCGCCCATATCGTCTATCGTCAGCTGGACAGGCTTTGCCTCTCTTATTTTCGCGCCATTTGGTTGTTATGCCATCAATTTAGCAGCCATCAGTGCCGCGGTGTGCACTGGCAAAGAAGCAGATAATGATCCAAACATGCGTTATCGCGCCACTGTCTTCGCAGGCTTATGTTGGTTTCTCATCGCCTTATTTGGCTCAACCGTTGTTGCCTTTTTCTCAGCATTTCCGAGTGCATTAGTCCTAGCTATCGCAGGTTTAGCGCTGATTAGCACCATTGGTACCAGCTTAAAAAGCGCATTAGACGAAGAATCACAACGTGAACCAGCTTTATTAACCTTGCTTGTTTCATCGTCTGGCATGACATTGTTCGGCATTAGCTCCGCATTCTGGGGGATTATTGCCGGTGCGCTTGCCATGGTTATTTTAAACTGGCGCAAAAAGCCATCAGAGATGGCATTACGCCCTGCGTCTTAAGCATTTAACTCTAACGACTCGATGACTCAATAAAATAAAACACTCATTCTAAGCTGCTTTGTCGCGACAAGTCTCACAATTGCAGAGAATACTCTCCCGTAGGTGGTTGCATGTCTTCATTTAAAGTTTCAAGTGCGTCACTAAATGCTTGAATCGCTTTACCAATGATTGTCGCATCTAGAGAAGGAAAAAAACGATCGCCAAATCGTGCTCCAGCTTTCCCATTTTCAGCCATTACTTCTCGATTTACCATTTTTGAAAATAAGATATCCAATAAATTAAACATGTACTTTATGGCATTACGAATATGCTGCCACAATGTTTGTGATTTTTTTTGTTCATCATCAATTTGTTTTTTATGATGATGAAGTGATTGTTTACACTGATATTTATAATTAAATAAAGTGTCACCTTCTAAAAATCTCTTGCTGTGTTCAATTAACTCCTCGAATAACTTTTTCATTGAG
>JAGVJT010000088.1 GCA_020050955.1 Legionellales bacterium
AAGAAAAAGAGGAAGAAGAGGAAGAAGTGCGAACGTCATCTTTTTCTGTGAATTAAAGTGAGCGTTTGGAAATAGTAACGAGTCGACGAAAGTATGAATACAAAAAAGGAAGTGTTACCGATAATGAATGATAGCTTTTGGGATGAGATGGATGATGACTATTTGATTAGTACCCTTGAAGATGTTGACATGGAACAAGCGCGTAGCACTCAAGCCAGTTCGAGCTTATCAAGTAGTGCTCAATCCGCATTAAGTAGCGAAGAATTGTTGGCGATAAAAGTAAAAATTTCGCCAATTACGGTCATGCAACCATTATCACCACATGGCTTTGCGCCAGCATTTCAATTTTTTCCATCACGATCTATACCATCAGGGCTTAAACCTGCTGAGGCCAGGCAACGCCGTAAAACAATTTTGTCAGAAAAACGCGCATTACGAGCAAGTGCTTTGTTACACAAGCCTGCTTTTGTAGAACAAAAAATAAAAAAAGAGGCATCTTACGTATCTAATCGCGAGCTCACGCATCTTAGCAAACAAGAAAAAAATGAAAGACGTCGACTGAAAAACCTTGAATCCGCCAAAGCTTCTCGTCAAAAAAGAGAATCTCGTCTTACTGAATTGAACTATTCTATGGCATTGCTCATGGGACAAAATCAATGGTTTTTGAGACAAAACGAAATATTATTTGCATCCTTTTCTTCGCTGATTTATCAAATAGGTATTCATGATGAACAAACAGAGAATGCACGTATTTCTATCACTTATTTGACAGAGCAAGAGCGGCATATTGATGTTCAATTAATAGCTTTGCCTGCTCAGTTTGAGCGAGATTTTACAGATGAGTATCAAGAACTTGAGACAAACTCGGCGTCATTAAATTTCGACGAGCGACGAAAAATAAGAAATAGAATGTCAGCGAATATTTCTCGGCAAAGAAAAATTGATAAAATTTTCGAGCTAGAGGCTTCTTTGTCGTTGTTAACATCACGACGTGATATGTTAGAGCAAATACATCAATTACTTTCTTCAGAAAATACACGACTCAATACATTGTTGATGCAATACAAAAATGTGCCAATGCACAGTAATCATGGCGAGACGGAAGAAGAGCATGATTGTTCTTTATCGGGATTCAAGTGGTGATTATATTGTATCATCTGAGCCTATGATGCCCTGTATCAAAAGTAATTGATGACATACCTTGGTGAATTTAAGTATAATTACCGGATTTATTTTATTTCCAAGGACATCCTTTCATGCAGTTCATTGATCTAAAAGCGCAATCGGCAAGGATTGAAGCATCATTATTCGCTCGATTTAAAACCATCATGCAGCACTCTGCGTATATTATGGGACCTGAAGTGACAGAGCTTGAGCAACAACTTGCGAAGTTTGTTGGCGTTGAGCATGCGTTAGGTGTTGCAAGTGGTACCGATGCGTTATTGATTGCATTGATGGCACTTGACGTTGGCCCTGGTGATGAAATTATTACAACGCCATTTAGTTTTTTTGCAACAGCAGAAGTTATTGCACTTCTTGGTGCAAAACCTGTTTTTGTGGATATTGATCCAGGAACATACAATATCGATGTGAATTTAATTGAAGCTGCCATTACGCCAAAGACCAAAGCCATCATGCCAGTAAGTTTGTATGGACAATGTGCGGACATGGATGCTATTAATACTTTGGCGAAACAATACCAATTACCGGTCATTGAGGATGGTGCGCAAAGTTTTGGTGGAACGTATCAAGGTCGCATGTCATGTGGTTTAACCACGATTGGATGCACAAGCTTTTTCCCATCAAAACCGTTGGGTGGTTATGGGGATGGTGGTGCTTGTTTTACGAATGATTCCGAACTTGCATTACGTATGAAAGAAATCCGTTTGCATGGGCAATCACAACGTTATTTGCACACACGTTTAGGAATTAATGGACGTTTAGATACATTTCAAGCGGCGGTGTTACTTGAAAAACTAGCGATTTTCCCTGAAGAAATTGTATTAAGACAAGAAGTCGCTGCGCGTTACCAAGCTTTTTTACCTGAGTCTGTACGTAAGCCTATTACACGCGAAGGAAATGTCAGCGTTTTTGCGCAATACACTATTGAAATATCAAATCGTGATGATATTCAACGCGCGCTGCAAGCGCGCGGCATTCCTACGGCAGTTCATTACCCAGTAGGATTACACCAACAACCCATTCTCAAAGAGATGTTCCCTGAGACGCAATCATTCCCAGTGACAGAGCATGCAGCACGTTGTGTGATGAGTTTACCGATGCATCCTTACCTAACTGAAGAAGAACAGCATAAGGTTGCTGATGCGTTGCATGCTGTTTTAGAAGATGCATGCGAAACGGTTTAATCTAGTTTCTTAGCCATAGCCACACTTGGTGGGGCTATGGTAAAAATATACCTTGTAAATCATTAGTATAGCGTCGACCATGGGCTGTAATTTGCCATGAAGTGGCGTGAAGCTCAACTAAACCTTTCTTTTCTGCTTGCTGCAAACCAGGCATGAGCATGGTGAGCGGTAAGTTTGTGCGCTCGGTAAACAGTGTATATGGAATAGCTTGCTGTAATCGTGTGACGTTTAACATAAACTCTAATAGACAATCCTCTTTAGTCACAATATCAATAGCGGCTAAAAAATGTTTTTCTGGGTTTAAATAATCCTGAGGTTGACGATGTTTGCGTGTGCGATAAATAATCTGATCTTCAGGTGATGTCCATTTTCCATGCGCACCTGCACCGATGCCGTAATAATCACCAAAAAGCCAATAATTTAAATTATGCTGTGCAACACGATTATCTCGGCTAAAAGCGGAAATTTCGTAACGCTTGTAACAATGTTGCTCAAGCAAGACAAAACCTTCATCCTCTAGGTCTGCACAGGTTTCTTCTGTCGGTAATTGCGGCGGCTTTTTATAAAAAACAGTGTTAGGCTCAATAGTTAATTGATACCAGGAAAGATGCTCGGGTTGATACGATAGTGCTTTTTTAAGGTCATTCAATCCTTCTGTAACCGATTGATTGGGTAAGCCGTGCATTAAATCAATATTAATATTATCAAACCCGGCGTTGCGTGCTGCAGTGATGGCGTGATGAGCCTGTTTATCGTCATGAACGCGCCCGAGCGCTTTTAAATGTTGCGCGTTAAAACTTTGAATA
>JAGVJT010000059.1 GCA_020050955.1 Legionellales bacterium
ACCAGATACTACGTTCTGGGCCATCGCAGGCATCATCACGCATCCCATTTTTGATGGTGGAACATTAATGCATAGACAGCGTTTTGCAGAGGCCATGTACGAGCAAGCTGTCGCACAATATAAATCCACCGTCATCAATGCTTTTCAAAACGTTGCCGATACCCTGGATGCCATTCACTTCGATGCCATCGCACTCACCAGTGCGATGCAAGCAGAACGTGCAACTTATAAAAGTGTCACCATTTCACGTCACCAATTTAAAGTCGGTGATGCCACCATGCTTGCACTATTAGTTAATGAGCAACTGCATCAACAAGCAAAAATCAACCTTATTCAAGCCAAAGCCAATCGATTAACCGATACGGTTGCACTCTTTCAAGCATTAGGCGGTGGCTGGTGGGTGCCGTCAAAAGCTATTGTGAAGAAATACGTTAACTCGAACAATTAAGCACGAGAAAAATCAAACGAGAGTGTGTCTGCTATGCTTGGTTTCTGAAGAAAAAGAGTGATGAGTCGGTCAACACCCAATGCCACCCCACTGCAAGCAGGTAGTCCATGCTCAAGGGCTGCAAGTAAGTAGATGTCTGGGGCGGTATAGGGCAAACCATGCGTTTGGCGTAATGCAACATCCGCGTCAAACCGCGCTGCTTGTGCGCTTACATCCGTTAGCTCATGAAAACCATTGGCAAGCTCAATCCCGCGATAATATACTTCAAAGCGTTCTGCAACGCCTTGATGCACTTTAGCTAAAGCAGCTTGTGATGATGGAAAATCAATGACTGCAACAGGCGATGTAACCACCGCTAAAGAAGGCTCAACAACATGGGTCATGAGTAAAAACAAATATTGATCTCTATCTTGCTCATCTTGCGTTAAAACGTCGTGCAAGTTAAAGGCACGCAATTTTTCTTTTAATGCATCGATGCTGGCATTAAATGGATCAAGCTGACATGCGTCAAGAAACACATCACGATAAGTTTTAATGATCAATGGCGGGCACTGCAAAACCATCTGCAGCAGCGCATCAACCTCTTTTAAAAGCGTTAAATGATTGACACCAAGCTGATACCATTCCAATAAACTAAACTCAGGGTTATGCCAACGCCCAAGCTCATCATCGCGAAAAACACGTGCAAGCTGAAAAATAGCCCCACTTCCAGCGGCTAATAATCGCTTCATATGATATTCAGGTGATGTTTGCAATGCGTATCGCACGCTCCGAAACTCTGCTTGAATGTTACTTAAATAGCGATCTGTCACACCAAAGCGCGCCATGATTGGCGTTTCAACCTCTAAGTATTCACGGGCATGGAAAAATGATCGAATTTGGCGGATGATGTGCGCTCGTTGTTGCAAAACACGAATAGACGCTGAAGGTTTCCAATGAATGGTGTTCAATAAAAAATCCCCAATTCAAGACGGGCAACTTCACTCATTCGTTCTTGCGTCCAAGGCGGCTCCCAAACAAGCTCAACCGTGCAATCGCGTACACCTTCCACCTGATTCACTGCCTGCTCCACCGTACCAGGAAAAGTTTGTGCCACAGGACACCCTGGAGAAGTTAATGTCATTTGAATGGAAACCAATTTTGTATCATCAATTTTGATGTCATAAATTAAACCAAGATCATAAATATTCGTTGGAATCTCAGGATCAAATACTGTTTTCAGTGCAGCAATCACTAATGCATGCAGCGCATCCATGTCATCGTCTTTTTTCTTAAACCCAAACATGCCTTACTCCGTTGTCACTGTGGTGTGCTCTTTTTTCAACGCGGCATCAAGCGTATGCCAAGCCAATGTCGCGCATTTCACGCGCGCAGGAAATTCGCGCACCCCTGCAAGAACTGCAAGCTTATCAAGGCCAAGCGATGGTGTAACATCATTCACCGTCACCATGGCGTGAAAACGCTCAAATAATGCACGCGCATCACTCGTTGTTTTGCCCTTCAAAGCATCCGTCATCAACGATGCCGATGCTTGAGAAATAGCACAACCGCATCCCACAAAACTGATATCATCAATAATATTATTAGTAATATGAAGATACACCGTCAATTCATCACCACACAAAGGATTAAACCCACGTGCCTGACAACTTGCATCCACCATCGCATGATGGTTACGTGGATTACGATTATGGTCCATGATAATTTCTTGATATAACTCACGAATATCCATCACGCAAATACCTCCGTGACATGTTGTAAGGCATTCATGCAGCGATCGATATCATCTTTTGTGTTATAAAACGACATCGAAATACGTGTTGTTGCAGGGACCTTTAAAAAAGCCATTAATGGCATAGCACAATGATGACCACTGCGTACAGCAATGCCTTGATGATCCATAATCGTCCCAATATCATGCGGATGAATGGTATCATGAACAATAGAAATGACCGGAACTTTATGAGCAGAAGTACCAACAATACGAAAACCTGACACTTGTGCCATCGCATTTGTCGCATACGCCAATAATTCTGTTTCATACGACAAAAGGTTACTCATACCTAAGGTTTCTAAATAACCTAACGCCTCACCAAAACCAATCACACCCGCAATGTTCGGTGTTCCTGCTTCAAATTTATGAGGCAAGGGCGCATATTCAGTTTTATCAAATCGAACATAACGAATCATCTCGCCGCCACCCTGATAAGGAGACATGCTATTAAGCAGCGCTTCTCGCCCCCACAATACACCGATGCCAGTTGGTCCATACATCTTATGTGCCGAAAAAACATAAAAATCACAATCTAATGCTTGCACATCAACAGGAAGATGCGCAGAAGCTTGTGCGCCATCCACTAACACAACCGCACCATACGCATGCGCAGACGCAACCATATCCCGAATAGGATTAATCGTTCCGAGTGCATTCGAGGCATAACTTAGTGCCACTATTTTAGTTTTATGAGAAAGCTTTTGCCAAAAAGCTTCTAATAAAACATCACCGTCGGGTGATAACGGCACCACTTGTAATGTCGCCCCTGTTCGCTCGCACACCATCTGCCAAGGCACAATGTTGGCATGGTGCTCCATTTGCGTAATAAGAATTTCATCACCTGGTTGAAGTCGTGGGAGCAGATCGGAAGAGCAC
>JAGVJT010000195.1 GCA_020050955.1 Legionellales bacterium
ATAGCCAGGTTCATTTGATCAATGAAGCCAATGCGGTATCGGACAATCCGTTAATTTTCCCTGAAACAGGAGAGGTTATTTCTGGTGGTAATTTTCATGCAGAAATAACGGCATTTAGTGCTGATTTGTTAGGCATCATTGGTGCGGAAATAGGCGCTATCTCTGAACGGCGAACGGCGTTGTTGATTGATAAGAATTTAAGTGGGTTACCTAGCTTTTTAGTAGAACAATCAGGCCTTAACTCAGGCTTTATGTTAGCCCATGTGACAGCCTCCGCACTTGCCAGTGAAAATAAAACGTATGCACATCCTGCATCAGTAGACAGTTTGCCGACGTCCGCGAACCAAGAAGATCACGTCAGCATGGCAACGTTTGCCGCGATGAAGTTGCATCGAATTGCAGAAAATGTGTTGCATATTCTCGCCATTGAGACATTAGCGGCCTGTCAAGGGATTGATTTTCGAGCACCGCTTAAAACATCGATTGCGTTACAAACGTATAAAGATGCGTTACGTGAAAAAGTGCCTTTTTATAAAGCTGACCGTTATTTCGCAAAAGATTTAAAGCGTGCTTATGATGTTATTCATCAACGTACTTATTACGGCGAAATTTATCATAAGTTATTTGATCATGTATGATTTAATCATTAAAAACGCTCATGTTATGAGTATGGATGCACATCTTGGTGTGTTTGAATGTGCACATATTGCGATTAAAGGCGATATAATCGATGCGATTTGGACGGATGAGCACGCGTGTCATGCGCATCATGTGATTGATGCTAAAGGTAAACTTGTAACGCCAGGGTTAATCGATTGCCATACCCACCTTGTTTATGCAGGCAATCGTGCTCTTGAGTTTACAAAGCGTCTGCAGGGCATGTCCTATGCTGACATAGCAAAACAAGGTGGCGGTATTTTATCAACGGTGTCTGCCACAAGAGAGGCAACGCATGATGAACTACTGCAAAGTGCATTATCACGTGCAAAGCTAATGTTAGCCCATGGTACAACCATGGTTGAAATTAAATCGGGTTATGGGCTTGATTTAGACACCGAAATGAAAATGTTGCGTGTGGCGCGTGATTTAAGCCTGATATTGCCATTTTCAGTGATTTCGACATTTTTGGCGCATGTGATACCGCCAGAGTATCGTCACGATGCAGATAGCTATGTTGATGAGATTATCTCTGTCATGTTGCCTCGTATTAAAAAAGAACATCTTGCGACCTTTGTTGATGTGTTCTGTGAAACGATTGCGTTTAATGTTGAGCAAACTAAGCGATTATTTTTAGCTGCAAAAGAACATGGTTTTATGCTGAAGCTGCATGCTGAGCAATTAAGTGATCAGCAAAGTGCAGTGATGGCAGCAGAATTAGGAGCGTGTTCTGTTGATCATTTAGAGCATCTTAAGCCAGAAGATTGTGCTAAATTAGTAAACGATAAAACGGTTGCTGTTTTATTGCCGGGTGCGTTTTATTTTTTAAAAGAAACGACATTCCCGCCTATTCATGCTTTAAGAGAGCATCAGGTTCCCATAGCGATTTCTACCGATGCAAACCCTGGAACATCACCGTTTTTAACACTTCCCTTGATGATGAACATGGCGTGCGTGTTGTTTGGTTTGAGCATTGAAGAAGCATGGCAAGGTGTGACATTGCATGCTGCAAAAGCGCTGGATCAAGAGCATCTTCGAGGTAGCCTTGTGAGTGGAAAAAAAGCGGATGTGGTCATTTGGTCATGTTATCATCCTGACGAGATCGTTTATAACCCGAGTGTGAATTTTTGTGACACGGTGATTTGCGCGGGTAAGATTGTTTCTATTGATTGAGCACTGCTATTTTTTACCAGCGATGGTAAGTGCAGATTTGTTCGTATGCTTTTCGAATGGCTTGAGTTTTTTCATTCGCAGCTTTGATGTCTTTCTCAGAGCCACCTTTTGCAATGATTTTGTCGGGGTGATGGCGGCTGACTAAGCGTCGATAAGTTCGTTTGACATCTTCTTTGGTCGCGGTTGATTGCAATCCAAGGACACTGTACGCATTGGTTAATGTGTTTGAAGTGTTGGCATAAGAGGATGTTTGATCTCGTGTATGATACTCATATTGCGAGCGTTGATTGGTGTACGCAGAAGAAAAATCTTGATAAAACCTGGATTGCGTGTGCAAGGGGGCAAGCCCCATTTGTTGAAAAATTCTGTTTAAAATGATAATTTTTTGATTTGATAAACCGTCAATTTGTGCGGTTTTGTATTGTAACTCAATGAACAATCGAATGAGCTCGTTGTTACTATATGCGTTGGTTTTCAATGTATTTAACACATCAAAAAGTTGAAATGTTGATTGTTTTCCTTCATTAAAAAAACGTTTCGCCATGAGTTGTTGCTGTTTGTTAAGCCCTAATTCATTCATGACGGTTTGTGTGAAATAGATAGCTTGTTCAGAAACACGGCCATTGGCTTTTGCAAGATGGCCCATGACAGCAAATGTTGCTCTTATGAACGCATCGCGTGTTTCTTGGCGTTTTTCTGTGCGAAAGGACCAATGAGGCTTTGTAAAATGTTGCGCAAGTCCGCGATCGAAAAAATTACCAACAAAAACACCGATAAATGCACCAATGGGGCCTGCCATCATAAACCCCAGGATGGCACCGATGATTTTTCCCCAGCGTGCGTGTTGCGTAAAATAATTGCGATAATTCATGGCTATCTCAGACAATGATGCTCCATTTTAGCGTAACTTCCTTGGCACGTCATCCTGAGCGTAGCGAAGGATCTCATAAAAAATAGTATGCGTCGTCCATGAAGCTGATATAATTTATTTTTTCTTTTGCCGACTTATTGATGATGCGACAGCTTTATACATTTCTTTTATACTTGTTTTCTCCTTTCATTGTTTTACGACTTTATTGGAAAGGACGTCGTTTTCCTGCTTATCGCGAACGATTGAAAGAGCGTTTTTCATTGGGTGCGATTGTTTCGCCACCTGTTGATGTTTGGATTCATGCAGTATCGCTAGGTGAGGTTGTTGCGGCAACACCTTTAATTGACAAATTGCTTGAGCAACAGTGGCGTGTCTTAGTGACCACGATGACGCCATCTGGTTCTCAACAAGTTGTGCGACGTTTTGGGCAACGTGTTCATCATCAATATGTTCCTTATGATTTTCCTTGGGCACTACGGCGGTTTTTTAATAAAATTCAAGCACGTGTCGGCATTATCATGGAAACAGAACTATGGCCTAATTTAATTGTTGAGGCCACTCGGGCGAATGTTTCTCTTTTTTTAGCGAATGCGCGTATCTCAAATCATGCCTTTAAACAATATGAAATGATTCGATTTTTATTAAAGCCTCTGTTAAATCGATTTGTTTTTATCATGGCACAGAGCCCGCTTGATGCAACGCGATTTGAAGCACTTGGTGCTTCTTCCGAGCGCGTGCTGATGTATGGCAACATGAAGTTTGATTTACAAGTCAACGTCACACATGAGGCATTAGCGCATTCATTAAAACGATCCTGGGGCGATGAGCGAGTCACGGTGATTGCTGCGAGCACACATGAAGGCGAAGAAAAACAACTTGTCTCTGCACTAAAGGCATTACAACAAGCCATCCCCCATGTGGTCTTGCTTATTGCCCCACGTCATCCGGAACGCTTTGATGCTGTGCATCAATTGTGTCAGGAACAAGGCTTTGTGACTGGACGGCGCAGTCAACCGCATACGCTAAATCCTGAGTGTGAGATTGTTGTGCTTGATTCATTAGGTGAGCTGTTGTCGTTTTATGCAGTCAGTCACTATGCTTTTGTAGGCGGAAGCTGGGTGTCAATTGGCGGGCATAACGTATTAGAGCCAATTGCTTTGCAAGTGCCGGTATTTTGTGGATTGTTCATGCAAAATTCACAATCTATTATTAATGATTTATTAAGTGCACAGGCTATTCAACAAGTGCCTGATGCTAGCGCGTTTGTGAACGAGGTGATTGCGTTACATCAGAATGTGTCACGACGCGAAGCGCAAGTAGAGAGTGCTAAATGTATTTTAATCGCTAATCAGGGTACTGTTGCGCGACAGCTTGATGCTATTTGTGCGCATGGGCTAGGGCATCCTGCGCCAATCTCAGAAAAAACATGATAAATGGTTGCTGTAAGATGTGCTTAAGACGCACCTTTTACAGCAACATAGAATTAATTGCCTTGATTTTGACGTTCTTTGATTTCAGACAATGTTTTACAGTCAATGCACAGTGTTGCTGTCGGGCGTGCTTCAAGACGACGTAAGCCAATTTCGATACCGCATGCCTCGCAATACCCGAAATCCTCGTCATTTAAGCGCTCAAGCGCATCTTCGATTTTTTTGATAAGTTTTCGTTCGCGATCGCGTGCCCGCAATTTAATGCTGAATTCTTCTTCTTGACTTGCTCTGTCAGAGGGATCTGGGAAATTAGCCGCTTCGTCTTTCATGTGCGTAACGGTTCTGTCCACTTCTTCCATTAAAGATTGGCGCCAAGCAAGCAAAATCTTTTCGATATGCAGAAGCTGTTGGGGGTTCATGTACATTTCACCCGCCACTTCTACATAAGGAGCAATGCCCATACTACCGATATCATCTTTCACGTTATCCACACTCTCAAATTAGTTTAATCTTAATCTTAATGACTTTAGCTTAAATTTTAGCAAATGCA
>JAGVJT010000164.1 GCA_020050955.1 Legionellales bacterium
TACGCGACAAATAAAAATTATTCACGATTGCTGAATGAAGACATTAACCTTCGTAAAGAGCTTAAGAAGAAATTGATGTCTGCAGCGGTGAGCCGTATTCAAATTGATCGTCCTGCTAACAACGCAATTGTCACCATTCACACAGCAAGACCTGGCGTATTGATTGGTAAAAAAGGCGGTGGCATTGATGCTCTACGTGGCGAAATTTCTAAGAAATTAGGCGTCCCTGTTCATTTAAACATTGAAGAGGTGCGTAAGCCTGAGCTTGATTCAACGCTTGTGGCAGAAGGCATTGCTCAACAGTTAGAGCAACGCGTTATGTTTCGTCGAGCCATGAAACGAGCAGTGACGTCAGCACTTAAAGCGGGTGCAAAAGGTATTAAAATTACCGTGAGTGGTCGATTAGGTGGTGCTGAGATCGCAAGAAGTGAAACATATCGAGAAGGTCGGGTTCCTTTGCATACTTTCCGTGCTGACATTGACTATGGCACAGCTGAGTCAAAAACAACTTATGGAATTATTGGTGTAAAGGTTTGGATATTTAAGGGTGAAAATGCCCCTCAAAAAAGCCGTGACACTGCAAGCAAGTGAGTGAGGATTAGTAAATGTTACAGCCAAAACGAACAAAGTACCGAAAACAAATGAAAGGTCGCAATCGTGGGCTCGCGCTACGAGGCTCAAGCGTTAGCTTTGGTGAGTTTGGATTGAAAGCGGCGGAACGTGGTCGGTTAACAGCAAGACAAATCGAAGCAGCAAGACGGGCAATGACTCGTCATGTAAAACGTGATGGTAAAATTTGGATTCGTGTATTTCCTGATAAGCCAATCACTCAAAAGCCACTCGAAGTGCGAATGGGGAAAGGAAAGGGTAGTGTTGAATATTGGGTTGCACAAATTCAGCCAGGTAAAATTTTGTTTGAGATGGAAGGTGTGTCGCGTGAGCTTGCGATGGCAGCCTTTGACCTGGCAAAAGCTAAACTTCCGTTCAAAGTTATGTTCGAAGAACGTAAGGTGATGTGATGACTAAAGTAAGTGAACAACTAAAAACGTTACAAGAAATGACGTTAAATGAGTTGCAAAATGAACTGCTTGTTATTCGTAAAGAACAGTTCAATTTGCGAATGAAAGTTGCAAGTGGTGCGTTGGAAAAGACGCACTTGATAACCGAGGCAAGAAAAAAGATTGCCCGAATCAAAACATTGATGACTCAAAAGGCGGGCAATGGTCATGGTAAATAAAGAAACGAATGCGCGCGTGTTAACTGGAAAAGTGCGCAGTAACAAAATGCAAAAAACGATTGTTGTCGTTGTTGAGCGAATTGTGAAACACCCTAAGTATGGCAAAATCATGAAGCGACGAACTGTTCTTCATGCACATGACGAAAATCAAGTGTGTCAAATTGGTGATACTGTAAGGATTCGTGAGTCTAGACCTCTCTCCAAATTAAAAAATTGGGTGCTTGTAGACGTTATTTCCTGATCGTTCAAGACTAATTTACTTTTAAAATACCAAAAGGGTTGGTATAATCACCAACCTTTTCTGGTCGACTGTTAGAGCTGGAGAATAGAATGATACAAATGCAAACAGTACTCGATGTTGCAGACAATAGTGGTGCACGCCGAGTGATGTGTATCAAAGTGTTGGGTGGGTCTCACCGACGATATGCGCGTGTGGGAGATATTATTAAGGTTAGCATCAAAGATGCTATTCCACGCAGCAAAGTGAAAAAAGGTGCGGTAATGAACGCGGTTGTTGTTCGTACTTGCGCTGGTGTTCGTCGTGATGATGGTTCGCTGATTCGTTTTGATGGCAATGCAGCTGTGTTGTTGAATAATCAACATGAACCAATTGGGACACGTATCTTTGGACCTGTGACTCGTGAATTACGAGAGCGGTTCATGAAGATTATTTCTCTTGCCGCTGAAGTATTGTAAGGAACAGTGATGAAACGCATAAAGAAAAACGATACAGTGATTGTCACTACAGGAAAGAGCAAAAACCATGTTGGTAAAGTTCTTCGTGTATTAGGGCAAAAGTTGGTTGTTGAGGGCGCAAA
This sequence comes from Legionellales bacterium, assembly GCA_020050955.1. Classification (GTDB taxonomy): domain Bacteria; phylum Pseudomonadota; class Gammaproteobacteria; order Legionellales; family Legionellaceae; genus JAGVJT01. Next base: position 2,056 of record JAGVJT010000164.1, read on the forward strand.
CTTAATTAAAAAACATGTTAAGCCAAATCCTCAATTGCAGCAGACTGGTGGTATCGTGACACGCGAAGCACCGATGGATTGCTCAAACGTAGCACTATATAATCCACAGACAAAGAAAGCTGATAAAGTTGGTTTCAAAACTATTATCAAAGATGGCAAAACCTACAAGGTTCGCTATTTTAAATCGAATCAAGAATTAGTTGACCTTGTTTAATTAGGTGATAAAAAATGGCCAGATTAAAAGAATTTTATAAAAATGAAGTCGTTGGTAAACTCATGAAGCAGTTCGGGTATGCCAACGTGATGCAAGTACCTAAGCTGAAAAAAATCACATTGAACATGGGTGTGGGTGAAGCGGTAGGTGACAAGAAAGTTATGAACTTTGCGTTAGATGACATGACACGAATTGCTGGGCAAAAACCAGTGACGACATTGGCAAGAAACTCAATTGCTGGCTTTAAAATTCGTGAAGGATGGCCAATTGGATGCAAAGTAACATTACGCAATGAGCGAATGTATGAGTTTTTAGATAGACTTATCACGATTGCATTACCACGCGTCCGAGATTTTCGTGGATTAAATCCAAAGTCGTTTGACGGAACGGGTAATTACAGCATGGGTATTCAAGAGCAGATCGTTTTTCCTGAAATCGATTTTGACAAAATTGATAGTATCCGTGGACTTGATATCTGTATTACGACAAGTGCTTCAACAAATCAAGAAGCGAAAGCGCTTCTGGAAGCATTTAATTTTCCTTTAAAAGACAAAGATCGCAAATAAAAGGGTGTCATTGTGGCTAAAAAATCAATGCTTGAGCGTGAAGCAAAAAAGTTAAAACTTGTTGAGAAGTATCGTGTTCGACGAATGGAGCTGAAATCAGTGATCAAGTCGTCAACCGATTTTGATAAAATTCAAGAAGCACAAGAAGCGTTAGCTCGGTTGCCTCTTAACTCAAACCCCGTTCGTCATAGCACACGGTGTCAACAATGTGGTCGACCACATGCTGTTTACCGTAAGTTTGGACTGTGTCGAATTTGCTTGCGCCAGCAATTGATGACCGGAAATGTCACCGGCGGAAGAAAATCAAGCTGGTAATTTTTAAATTGTTGGAGAACGACTGTGAGTATGCATGATCCAGTAGCGGATATGTTAACGAGAATTCGCAATGGGCAACAAGCTAAACATCAACATGTAACGTTAATTTCTTCTGCTCTAAAAGAAGAGATTGCTCGTGTTTTAAAAGAAGAAGGTTACATTGCTGATTACCGTGTGGAAACACTAGAGAATAATTTAAAATCAATTACACTTCGACTTAAATATTACCATGGTCGTCCTGTCATTGAGCGTATTAAACGTATCAGTAGACCAGGTCTTCGAGTGTATAAATCAGCAAAAGAATTATCGTCTGTTCCTGGATTTGGGGTTTCTATTTTATCGACCTCACGGGGAGTAATGACTCATGTTGCTGCGCGCACAAATGGTGTTGGCGGCGAAGTCATTTGTGAAGTGGCTTAATACGAGCGAGGATACACATGTCAAGAGTAGCAAAAGCGCCAATAACATTACCTGCAGGCGTTGTGATGACGATTCAAGGCGGGGATGTTGTGGTCAAAGGTCCTAAAGGAA
>JAGVJT010000194.1 GCA_020050955.1 Legionellales bacterium
CTCAGAAGATAAAACATTAACCAGCAGTGCTTTGATTCGCTATTATGAAGATCTAATCGCACAGTACCCTATTGTAAGCATTGAAGATGGCTTGGATGAAAGTGATTGGAGCGGCTGGAAACAGATGAGTGAAACACTCGGTCATGCGGTGCAACTGGTGGGTGATGACTTGTTTGTGACTAACTCTCGGCTATTAATGCAAGGCATTGAGATGGGTGTTGCTAATGCGGTGTTGATTAAGCCTAATCAAATTGGAACTTTGAGTGAAACACGTGAAACCATGCGTTTAGCAAAACAACATGGTTATCGATGCGTGATGTCTCATCGTTCAGGCGAAACAGAAGATACGTTGATTGCTGATCTTGCTGTCGCAACGGGCTGTGGACAGATTAAAACAGGTTCCTTATGTCGCACGGATCGTGTTGCGAAGTACAATCAATTGTTACGCATTCAGCAACTGACAAACGCACCCTATGCTGGGCGTTCTATTTTAAGGGGTTTTGCATGACAAAGCGCGCTTACCGAATGACTCAGAACTTAGTGGCATTGGTGACGCTTGGCGTGTTATTTTTCTCTTTTTATGTGCAATATGTTCAAGGTGTTCAGCCTTGTCCATTGTGCATGATGCAACGTTTTTGTGTTTGCACATTAATGTTTTTAAGTCTAACAGGTTTAGTTTTAAAAAGCCTTGCGCGTGCAAAATACATAAGCTTGTTGCAATTGATAATAGGTGCTGCGGGGTTATTTTTTGCGTGCCGGCAATTGTGGTTGCAATCCCTTCCCGCAACCGCATCAACTGTGTGCATGCCAGGCATTGATATGTTAATTCATTATTTTCCGTGGCAAGAGTTGATGCATGTGTTTTTATGGGGAACAAACACGTGCACAGAAGTGACTTGGCTTGGATTTGGATTATCCATGGCGGCTTGGTCTGCGTTATATTTCGGCACAATGGTTGTAATTAGTGGTATGATGTTCATTCAATTACGGTTGAATTCGAACGTGACGAACACTGATTCTTAAATCTATGAATAATATTTTTTCTTGTGAAATGATCGCGCGCCATGCTTATACGAATGCGCGCGTGACGCGTGTGACAACTCCTCATGGTGAGTTTGTGACGCCGGTTTTTATGCCTGTTGGGACACGAGCAGGTGTCAACAATATGATGCCTGATGCATTGCGTGAGGCAGGCAGTCAAATTATTTTGGGCGGTAATACTTACCATATGCTAGCGGCTCCTGGCATGAGCGTGATTGAAAACGCTGGAGGCATGCATCCTTTCATGGGATGGCAGGGGCCGATGCTCACAGACAGTGGTGGTTTTCAAGTCTTTAGTTTATCTAAAAATAGCCAGATTTGTACTATCGATGAAGAGGGCGCTCATTTCACCTTGCTAGAGAGCGGTCGATTGATTCATATGACGCCTGAAATGTCTTTGGAAACACAAAAAATTATTGGTGCAGATATTATCATGGCGTTTGATCAATGTACGCCGGATCATTGTTCAGAAAATGAAGCACGTCATATCATGCAGCGAACACATCGTTGGTTGAAGCAATCCATTGTGTATCATGAGGCTTCACCCATGTCACGCTATGGTGCAAAGCAAGCATTATTTGGCATTGTCCAAGGTGGAACGCATCTTTCATTGCGCTGTGAAAGCGCACAATTTGTCGCAAGCACCTCGGTTGATGGTGTTGCGATAGGCGGGGAAACCGTTGGATTTGACATGGAAAAGACCGTTGAGCTGATTCGATGGATTCATGCCTATCTTCCGGAAAATAAGCCTCGTTATAGTATGGGTGTAGGCATGTCGCCTCAAGATTTACTTGACGTTGTTGCAGAAGGCATCGATATGTTTGATTGTGTGGCTCCTACACGTAACGCGCGTCATGGTGCGCTTTATTGTGGAAAAATCCGTGAAAAAGGCCATTGGCTTACCTTCGAGAGTGAACATGAAAATGAGCGCATTCAAATCAAAAAAGCCTGCTATGCGGATGATTTATCACCTATCATGGAAAGTTGCACGTGTTATACGTGTCGTCATTATTCAAGAGCACATCTTCATCATTTATTTAAACAAAAAAGTGTTGGTTTCTCTGCTTTGGCAAGTATCCACAATATTCACGTGTTGCATGATGTATGCGATAAAATGCGAGCGTTGATTTTGAGCCAACCCAGATCATGATAATGATTGAATCGTTGCATGATGCGCGTCGAATGTTAAATGAAGGTGCATTACTTGCTTACCCGACAGAAGCTGTTTATGGGCTAGGGTGTGACGCGTTCAATGAGGATGCGGTGCAACGGTTATTGGCTTTAAAAAAGCGTGCTATCAGCAAAGGATTTATTATACTAATTCATGATTGGCCGCAATTAACGCCATTGATAGGAGAGCTTCCAGCGTTACGCTTAGATGCTGTACGTGCCACATGGCCTGGTGCGGTTACGTGGGTTTTTCCTCAGTCAAAGAATATTCCTGCCTATTTGCATGGTGCACAACAAGGCATTGCGATTCGTATGACAAAACATCCAATTGCACGCGAGTTATGCCGCCATAGCCCGATTATTTCCACAAGTGCAAACCAAACAGGGTATGAGCCTGTTCGTGATTTGGCATCATTATCCATACAATTTCCCATTGGGTTAGATGGGGTTGTTGCAGGAGCATTGGGTGATGCGACAAAGCCAACCGC
>JAGVJT010000245.1 GCA_020050955.1 Legionellales bacterium
AGAAGGAGTTAAGAAAGGCGATCGTGTTTGCATTTATTTGCCGATGATTCCTGAAGCTGTGATTGCGATGCTTGCTTGCGCACGTATCGGCGCTATTCATTCAGTTGTTTTTGGCGGTTTTTCATCAGAAGCATTGAAAACACGACTACTTGATGCTGATTGTCGACTTTTAATCACTGCAGATGGCAGTCAACGCGGTGATAAATTGGTGGCTTTGAAGGAAAATAGTCGTTTAGCGCTGATGGACTGTCCTGATGTTAAACGTGTGATTGTGATAAAGCATGCGAAGAACCCTATTACGTGGGATCATGAGCGCGACGTTTGGTATCACGATGTCATTGAGACGGTAAGTGATGATTGTCCCATTGAACCGATGGATGCCAATGCTCCACTTTTTATTTTATACACATCAGGGTCTACTGGAAAACCAAAAGGTGTATTGCATGCCACCGGAGGCTATCTTGTTTACACTGCACTGACATTTCGTGTTGTGTTTGATTATCATGAAAAAGAAGTCTATTGGTGCACCGCGGATATTGGTTGGATTACAGGGCATTCTTACCTTGTGTATGGCCCGTTACTAAACGGTGCCACGACTCTTTTGTTTGAAGGTATTCCTAGTTACCCAACATATGCCAGATATTGGAACATTATTGATAAACATCAGGTTAATATTTTTTATACGGCACCAACGGCATTGCGTGCATTACGTCGTGAAGGTGATGCTTATGTTCATGAAGCATCACGTACGAGTTTACGATTATTAGGCAGTGTAGGTGAGCCGATTAATCCTGAAGTGTGGCAATGGTATTATGATGTGGTGGGTGAGGCGCGTTGTTCCATTGTGAATACTTGGTGGCAAACAGAAACGGGCGGCATTTTATTGACACCTTTGCCAGGAGCAACTCCATTAGTTGCAGGATCTGCGGGATGGCCTTTTTTGGGGATTGAGTTTGCGATTGTCAACGAACAAGGTCAAGCTGTGACGGGCACAGAAGCCGGACAATTGGTAATTACTCGACCCTGGCCTGGTTTAATGCAATCAATTTATGGTGATGCGGCGCGTTTTCAAACGTATTTTAATACGATGCCTGGTTATTATTTTACAGGAGACGGCGCTTTTTGTGATGAAGCAGGTTGCCTTTGGATTACAGGGCGCAATGATGATGTGATCAAAGTTTCTGGGCATCGACTTGGCACAGAAGAGCTTGAAAGTGCACTGGTATCACATCCCACTGTGTCTGAAGCAGCTGTGGTTGGTATGGCTCACGACATTAAAGGAGAATCCATTGTTGCGTTTGTGTCGTTAAGAGCAGACGTACAACCCACACAAGAATTAAAGCAAATACTGATTCAACATGTGCGTCATTATATTGGTGCACTTGCTATGATTGAGCATATTCAATGGACAAATGCACTGCCTAAAACACGCTCAGGGAAAATTATGCGTCGTATTTTACGAAACATTGCAAATCATAAGATTGATAGCATTGGTGATATCTCAACGCTTGCGGAGCCTGGTGTCGTCGAAGACATTATAAAAGCCTTCAATCATACGACATCATAACCATTTCTTGTATTTGAAAAATTTATAAGGCAACCAGGCTGCAAGCCCCATAAGGCCTAATGCAAAATAGTAGCCATATTTCCATGATAACTCAGGCATGATATTAAAATTCATGCCATAAATGCTTGCGATGAGTGTTGGTGGTAAAAAAATAACGGCAGCGACTGAAAAGAGTTTAATGATATTGTTTTGTTCAATGCTAACCATGCCCAAAATCGCATCCAATAAAAAATTAACTTTAGCAGAGAGAAAATTGGCATGATCACTTAATGACGCAATATCTTTTCCTTGTGTGAGTAATTTCACCTGTTTTTCAGAATCAAGCAACATGTTGTTGGCTTGCCCTAAAAAAGTGATTAAGCGATTTAAGGTGATTAAGCTTTCTCGTGCTTTGGTATTCAAATCACCACTTGCACCAATTTGTTGCATTAGATGTTGATAATTTAATTTAGTCGATGTGTGCCGTTGACGAAAAATGGTTTTTGAGTGCCCATCTAAGTGTTGCCCGACCGATTCTAAAATATCGGCGAGGCGATCAATCGTTGCATCGAGTAGTTCGATTAATAATGATGATGCATGCAGATGCTGTGCATCCATTTTACGTAATTGAGCGATGAATAATCGAAATGCTTGAGGCTCAATGTAGCGAATAGTGATCAATCGCTGCGGGGTTAAGATGAATGTGATGGGGTTTAGTTTCGGGTCTTGTGAGTCGGATTGCGCAAGAATAATTGCTGTCATGAACAATGTATCTTTTTCTTTGTAGAGTCGACTGGATAATTCAATTTCATCCATTTCCTCTTGTGAGGGAATATTAATTTGCAAGTATTTTTCTATTTGAGCTTCCTCTATCTTGGATGGGTTTAATAAATCAATCCATGGTGTTGTGTCTAGGCAATGCATGGTCTCACTGTTTAATTCAGTGAGTTTGAGTATTGTTTTATCTAGGTAGGTTAGCATGATGAGTGAATTGTCACGTGAGCGCATCATTTAGCATACGCGATTGTTTTTAGGATAGGAATCTTATTGATTGAAAATGAAAAAGGGCTTATGACATGTTCTGACAAAACCCCGTGTTTTTTGTGCGATAATGCTTGACATCGTCCTTTGAAAAAGACACAATCACAACCGCTTAAGGCTACGTAGCTCAGCTGGTTAGAGCGCGGCACTCATAATGCTGAGGTCGGTGGTTCGAGTCCACCCGTAGCCACCATATTCACTTCCAATGCCTTCTAACGACGTCTAAAACACCGGGTCTTTCCCATTTGCGGGGGCACTTTTTCAAGCACATAATACTGGCTCTTTCCCATTTGCGGGGGCACTTTCTCAAGCACATAATACTCTAACCCTGATTCTATAATTTTCAAAGTTTCTAAAGCCATAGGCTCGTCTTTGAATCAACTTCATCTTATGATGAAACGGTTAATTTGATTGATGCATTAACGACTTGATTGAAACCCATGTGAGAGGCCTTGGATTATAACCATCAAAGTATAAAAATTGGCAATAAGACGCGACCAGAACCAGAATAAAAGCGATTGATAGAAAATTAGTGAAAGATTGTTTTTGTGGTTTTAAAGAAAACATGAACAACGAAGATGCATACGATAACATGACCCATCGGTTTACATCGTAACCAAAACAACCTAGCAGTAATGGGCTTATGCATGTGATAAATACAGCAGTTGGTAAGATCAGATCACGTAATATCGTGTTGTTTTTTATAAAAAATTCGCGTGCTACAA
>JAGVJT010000171.1 GCA_020050955.1 Legionellales bacterium
CAAGGCTAGGGTCGCAGGTTCGATCCCTGCAGCACCCACCATGAATTGGAGTGGTAGTTCAGTTGGTCAGAATACCGGCCTGTCACGCCGGGGGTCGCGGGTTCGAGCCCCGTCCACTCCGCCAATATTACGCGCCTTATGGCGCGTTTTTTATATGGGATCCGCCATCATGCTGCAAAAGCTCAACGAACGTATTCAGGGCATGATTGCCTGGGTTGTTATTAGTCTCGTTGCAATTACGTTCACGCTATTCGGTGTCGATTATTACTTACAGTCACGCCAATCATCACCTTTAACTATGGCTGATGTTGATGGTAAATCCATTACAAAACAGACGTTTGAGTTGGCTTATCAACGATTACGTCAGTTGCGTGAAACGAACATGTCTTCAGCAGCAGAATCTCAGTTAAAACAACAATTACTTGATGATCTTATTTTAAAGCAAGTTAGTTTAAATTCAGCACAATCTTATGGTTTCTCGGTGACACCTTCTCAAGTTACTGCTGCTATTTTGCAAATACCGCAATTTCAAGAAAATGGTCAATTTTCAACGAATCGTTACCAGCATGTTTTATCGAGTGCTTGGTTTACTCATGAGTCGTTTCAACATGAAGTGTACGAAGGCATGTTGATGAATCAACAACGTTTTGCTTTCATTGGGACTTCATTTGCATTGCCAAATGAAGTTGAGCAATATGTTAAATTGCAAGATCAAACACGAGATTATCGTTACGTTCTTATTCCTAGCTCACATTTTTTAAAACAAATTTCTGTTTCATCGGAAGAAGCACATGCTTATTACACCGCGCATCGCCAAGCATTTTTAGCACCAGAACAAGTGAGCATCGAGTATGTGAAATTGTCCGTTGCTGATGTTAAGGCGCGTATTCATCCTTCCGAACAAGATTTATTGCAGTATTACAATGACAATCAAGCAAATTACTTAGATAAAGATGCAAAACAAAAGTCATTTTCTGATGTGAAAGATAGCGTTAAAGAGCAATACGTGGCAGATCGTGTGCAAACGGCTTATGCTAGCGCATTGGAAGAGCTTTCTGATTTAAGTTATCAAACGCCAGATTCCCTAGTACCTGTTGCAGAAAAATTAGCATTATCGCTTGAGAAAACAACGCTTTTTTCCCGTGATGGGGGAAAAAATAAGATCATAAAAAATAAACAGATTCTTCAAGCTGCATTTAGTCGAGATGTGCTTGAGTTAGGCAATAATAGTGCTCCGATTCAGCTGGATAATGAAAACGTGGTGGTATTGCGTGTGAATAAGCGTGTTCCTGAGAAAGAAAAACCATTTTCAGATGTTGCTGATCAAATTGATATGCGTGTTCGTGCAGATAAGGCGCAACAAGAAGCGGTAAAACTTGGTGAAGTGTTGCTTCATGCGAAGAATGATGCACGTGCCGTATTGATGCAAGATAATCATTTGTCATGGCAAGATGTTAAAAGAGTGTCCCGTGACACGACAGATACTGCTTTGTCGGTGATCAATGAAATAGCGTATACGTTGCCTGCACAAAAGAAAGATGCGCTTTCTGGTCAATCGTTAACAGATGAGAAAGGCTATGTTCTTGTTGAATTGCAAAGTGTTAAGAATGGCCATGTTAGCGCATTAGATGCAGAGCAGCGCGCAAGCATTTCAAAAGGCATTGCTGCTGCAGATGGTGTGCTGGATTATGATCTTTACATCAATCAATTATTAACCCACGCGAACGTTACTAAAAATTAAATTGTAACGGTGTTATTAATCCTCGAGTTTGATATTTTTCTTTAATTCGCTCACTTTGAGACGTGTGCTATGCAGACGTCTTGAGCTGCGGTGTCTCTTAGTATTTTTTGAGCAAAAGCAGATGCACTCATCTTGAGCGTTACTATGTCATTCTCGCGAACGTGGGAATGACATAGTCGTTGAATAAAAAGAATAATCGATATTATTTGTAACAAAAAATATGATGTTCAAAAAATATCATAAGAACATTAGATATTTTAAATGACTACGCGGTGTTTATATTGACGTTTTAGAGCTATCTTTTTATGTTCTATAATTGAACATATAATGCTTATACGTTGATGGAGATTTACCATGGTTAGATCTCGTGTAAATTTAACTGTTGATACTAACAAAAAACAAGCCAAGACAAGCTCGAGTGTAAATGTTTCGGGGGATGGATTTGGTGTTTATTCCGAACATAGTTCAGGCGTAGGTGTTTATGGTATTGAACAATCGCATGCACAAGGATGGTCACTTGGCGGTGTTGGTCATCAATCAAACGATGCATTCTCTATCAGTGGGCACGGTGTTCAGGCAACGCAAGGTGAGCATTGGAGTGTATTTGGTGTGGGCGGGGGGTATCAAGAGTCGACCACACTTAATGGTGATGGTTTTTCAACACAGTATCATGCTGATTTTGCGGGGCACGAATATGGTTATAATGTTCATATTCCTGCACCGTCCATGCCACATACGAATGTCACCAGCTCTTTTCGAGATAGGCTGCAAGGCATGACCCATTCTGTTTCCGAAAATATGCCTAGTATGCAACAATTATTAGAACAAGCACAGCGTGCATGCGTTGGCGTTCAGGATGGTTGTCGTTCGTTGATATCTGATATTCAACACATGACACCACCAAGCGATTGGCATGTGTCGCTGGATCTGTCCGTGATCAGCTCTTCTGCAACGAATTTATTTCATCGAGCTGGAGATGCTTTGTCTTCGTTAAACGCTCTTGATTTAAGTGATGTGCATGTTGGCGCAGATATTAGTTCAATTTGTTCTGGACTGCTGGAACATGTGAATGGGTTTATGAGTAGTGTTGCTCACTTAGGCTCTTTCATCGATTTAGGTGCGGTAGGTTCAGGGTTACTTGAATGTGGAGCAGTGCTCGTTGAGGTTGTGAAGTTTATCGGAGATATTGGTGGTGCGGTTTTTGATTTTATCGGTGAGTTAAATTGATAGCACATGGGGATTATGCAACGATTGGTGTGGTCGTCACGGATATGAGTGGGTGTTAAGCATATGATCGATCATTTGTCGAGCAATGCTGTAAGGTGGGGGAATAAGGGGTAAATCATGAGGATGAAACCATTTTGCATCTTCTAGTTCATGTTGATTCACGCAGATTTCACCATCTGCATAATCAGCGTAAAACCCTATCATGAACGAGTTTGGAAAAGGCCATGATTGGCTTCCAAAATAACGCACGTTTTGAACTTGTATCCCGACTTCTTCTTGTACTTCACGCACAACTGCCTCCTCGCAGCTTTCGCCGGGATCAACGAAGCCTGCTAAAGCGCTGTACATTCCCGGTGGAAAATGAGGGGAGCGCCCTAATAATACTTCATTATCTCGTTGAATAAGAACGATAATGGCGGGTGATGTATATGGGTAAATAATGGCCGCACAGTGAGGGCACATCTTAGCAGTTTCTTGTGTACTTAAATGTGTTTGAGTGCCGCAGATGCCACAAAATAAGCTTCGATTGTGCCAACTTAAGAGTTGTTTTGCTCGGCACAAAATTTTGTTTGATGCTATATCAGCATTATTGGCAAGCACATCACGGACGGGTTTTAAAACATAGCCAGCTTTATCAATGCCTATTTTTAGAGGCACACGAACCGCATGCAGTGGCATATGATTGAATTCACCCACATAAATCGCATGCTGGCTGAGGTCGTGCTCTATGTAAAAAGTATGAAGCGAATGCCATGGGAGGATAAAAAGCTCAGTTCCTCGCTCAACGAGCAGCTGTTCGTCACACAAAAACATGGCATAACCTTGACCATGTCTCGTCGGTGACATTGCTTATTCGCCTAAATCACACATGGATACGGCATGATAACCGGCATCAACATGCACAACTTCTCCGGTAATGCCTGAGGCTAAGTCAGAGCATAAAAATGCAGCGGCATGACCCACTTCATCTGCAGTGATGTTACGTTTGAGTGGCGTGACCGCGGCATAAGCATTTTGTATTTTTCTAAAATCTTTAATACCTGCTGCTGCGAGTGTTTTAATAGGGCCTGCAGAGATGGCGTTGATGCGCAATCCATGTGAACCAATGCTTGCAGCAAGATACCGCACGGTCGCTTCTAAGCTCGCTTTTGCAATCCCCATGGTGTTGTAATTGGGAACAGCTTTTTCGGCACCATAATAACTGAGTGTTAGAAGAGAGCCTTGCGTGTCTTTCATCATCGGTAAAGCAGCTTTGGCCAATCCGACCAAGCTGTATGCGCTGATGTCATGTGCGATGCGAAAGCCTTCTCGGTTTGCTTGCTCGATAAAGTCGCCACCAATTTGGTCAGCTGGTGCGTAGGCCACGGAATGTACGACGATATCAAGGCTGTCCCAATGTTGATTTAATTGCTGAAATGCATTTTGAATTGCATCATCATGAGCAACATCACAAGGAAACGTCAACGTTGAATCAAATTCACGCGCCATTTCTTCAACACGTGATTGTAGGCGTTCATTTTGATACGTAAACGCAAGAGAAGCACCTTGAGCATGGAATGCTTTCGCGATACCGTATGCAATGGAGCGATTACTTGCAAGACCGACAATTAATGCCCTTTTCCCTTTTAAAAAACCCATGTGCATCTCCTTTAATGGTCACGATCTCAAGTGTGCGATAAAGATAGTAGTTCGCGCATTTTGGCTTGGATCATATCAATAGCAATGCGATTTTCTCCTCCACGAGGAACAATCAGATCAGCATAACGACTGGTTGGCTCAATAAATTGTAAATACATTGGGCGAACGGTTGTTTCATACTGATGTAAAACAGATTCAAAAGATCGATGGCGCTCAACAACGTCACGCTTTAGTCGCCGAATCAAGCAAACATCAAGTGGAGCGGACATAAAAATTCGAATGTCCATTAATTCACGCAACGCTTTTTCAGTAAACAATAAAATGCCTTCGAGAACGATGATTCGGTGACGTCCGATGGTACGTGTTTCTGGCGTGCGAATATGTTTCACATGAGAATAGATGGGAATGTCGACGGATTCACCTTGTTGCAAACGCTTTAAATGCTCGACGAGCAGGGCATGATCAAATGAATCGGGATGATCATAGTTAATTTTTTCACGTTCACTGAATGGTAGATGACTATTGTCTTTGTAGTAGGCATCTTCAGAAATGACCACGACTTGGTCAGAGCCTAATTCATTAACAATGGTATTTGCTAGCAGACTTTTTCCTGATGCAGAAGGCCCTGCAATGCCTATGATGATCG